>JACDEY010000180.1 GCA_013816105.1 Actinomycetota bacterium | reverse complement strand
GTAGAAGACCCAGTCGACGGGCCCGTCCACGTCAAGACTACCGGACGTGTCGGAACGCCCGAAGGAGAACCGGTCGTGGCGCAGGATCGCGTTGAGGGTCGGGGCGCTTCCTCGCGTGGCGGAATCCAGGCAGAGGACGTCCCAGTCCTCAGCGAGCAGTCGCTCGCAGAGGTGGGAGCCGATGAAGCCTGCTCCTCCGATGACCACAGCCCGAGGTGCCATAAGGAGACGGTAAGCCGTCGGCGTGAGCCCTTGGTAAGCGGTGGATGAGACACCTCTTATCAAGCACCCCAGCAGGAGGCCGCGCTGCGGGACGTCTGACAACATCTCGGAGTGACGCTCCTCGACCTGGTCCTCCTCGTGCTCGTGGGGATGGCCGTGGTGAACGGCTTCCGGCGGGGAGCCGTCCTCCAGCTCTTCGCGTACGCCGGGCTCCTGCTGGGGCTCTTGGCCGGGGCGCTGCTCGCTCCGCGCGTCGCCGGGATCCTCGAGGCTCCGCCCTCACAGGCCGCCCTCGCGCTCCTGACGTTGCTGTCGCTCGCCGCGGCCGGGGGTGCGCTGGGCCGGCTGGTGGGCCGGTCGCTTTCGCTCGTCGCCCGGGCGACCCCGCTGGCCGTCATCGACTCGCTCGCCGGCTCCGTCGTGAGCCTGCTCGCGACCCTGCTTGCCATCTGGTTCGTGGGGCTCAACCTCGTCAACGGACCCATCCCCCAGGTGAGTGCCGCCATCGGGGACTCGGCGGTCATCAGGGCCATGGACGCAAGGCTTCCCCACCCGCCACCGGTCCTCGCGCAGGCCCGGCAGTTCCTGGACCGCTTTGGCTTTCCCCAGGTCTTCGCGGGGCTGCCGCCCGCCCCCGTGGGCCCCGTGCAGGCACCGGCTCAGGGCGACGCGCTGCGGGCCGGCCAGGCGGCCGACCAGAGCACGGTTCGAATCGTGGGCGCGGCCTGTGGATCGGTCCTCGAAGGAAGCGGCTTCGTCGCCTCGGCGGGCTACGTCGTGACCAACGCCCACGTCGTCGCGGGCGTCACCGCTCCGATGGTGCAGGAGCAGAACGGGGGATCCCGGCCCGCGGTTCCCGTTCTGTTCGACGCCAGGCTGGACGTTGCGGTGCTGTTCGTCCAGGGGCTGCCGACCCCGGCGCTCCCGTTACGCGACGAAGACGTCGCCAGGGGAACGGGCGGGGCCGTCCTCGGCTATCCGGGCGGCGGAAGCCTGAGGATCGCGGGCGCGGCCGTTCGAAGCGAGAGGCGTGCGGTGGGACGCGACATTTACGGGCGCTCCATCGCCCTCCGCGACGTGTACGAGCTGCAGACCGTCGTGCGGCCCGGCAACTCCGGTGGGCCGTTCGCCCTTCCCAGCGGCGAGGTGGCTGGCGTTGTGTTCGCGGCCTCGACCCTCGACCCCGCCGTCGGCTATGCGGTGACGAGCCCCCAGCTCGTACCGTTGGTCGAGCGGTCCCGTGGGCGCCGAAGCGCGGTCTCGACCGGCCCCTGTGTCCGCTAGCCGGGACGTGAGGGACCGGCGCTCACGCCGGAGGGAAGGTCGATGAGCCAGCAGGCCATGACGATCTCGTCGCGATACCCGATGGCCTTCTTCGAGTGGCCGCTCAGCCGCCCCTCTTCGACGAACCCGAACTTGCGGTAGAGCGCGCGGGCCGCGTCGTTGTCCGGGTAGACGGACAACGCGAGCTTCTCGACCCCCACCGCACGGCCCCAGCGGAGAGCCTCGGCCATCAATGCGGACCCAACTCCCCGATTGCGGCGGTCGGCAGCGACGGCCATTCCGATCGAGGCGACGTGCTTGTTTATCGGACTCTCCTCCCGGGACGCGACGAGTTGCCCGATCATTCGATCACCCTCGTCGGCGACGAGCACCACCTGGTCCGCCGTCCAGGACCGCCGGAACATCTTCCTGTAGAAGCGCGCCGACCGGGTCACCGAGTCGGACCGCACGTATCGCTGCTCGGCCACCACCGCGCGCCACATCGAAAGGAAGGATGGGACGTCCCTCGGCGTCGCCGGACGGACTACATAGGGCGGGGTCGCATCCGCGCCAGAGCCCGATCCCGAATCAGACGTCATCGTCGCCGATCCGCTCCATCGACTCCGGCGCGCTCACGCCAAGGAGCCCGAGAGTGATGCCGAGCACAAGCTTGGACGCGGTGCAGAGCCATAGCCGCGCCTGCGTCAGCGAGGCGTCGTCGGACAGGACCCGGCACTCGGTGTAGAAGCGGTGGAACGCCGCAGCCACCTGCTCCGCGAAGTGGGTGAGCCGGTGCGGGGCCATCGCCGCCGCCGCGCTCTCGAGGACGTCGGGCAGCTCGGCGAGCGTGCGGACGAGCTCCACTTCCGTCGGCGCTCGAAGCCTCCCGAGGCCGGCCTGGTTCCAGGGCTCCAGGATGACCCCTTGCGCCACCGCCCGCCGAAGGATGCTAGCGATCCGGGCATGGGCGTACTGCACGTAGAACACCGGGTTGTCGAGCGTCTGACGGGTCACGACCTCGATGTCGAACTCGACGGGGGAGTCGCTCGATCGCGTGAGCAGCGTGTAGCGGGCGGCGTCGGGGCCGACCTCGTCCAGCAGCTCGTCCAGACTGATCATCTCCCCCGTCCGTTTGCTCATGCGAACCGGCTGCCCGCCCCGCGAGAACGCGACCAGTTGGTAGAGGACCACCTCGACGCCGGCCGAGACGCCAAGGGCCTTCGCCGCCCCCTTCAGGCGCTTCACGGTTCCGTGGTGATCCGCGCCCCACACGTAGACGAGGCGGGAGAACCCGCGAGCGTCCTTGTCGAGGAGGTAGGCGCAGTCCTTGGCGAAGTAGGTCGGCTCTCCGTTCGAGCGGATGAGGACGCGGTCCTTCTCGTCGCCGAACGCGCTCGCCCGAAAGAAGACGGCGCCGTCGGCCTCGTACGCGTGATCCGCTTCGCGGAGGCGCCGGACCACGTCGTCGACTGCACCCGACTCCAGCAGCTCCCGTTCCGTCCGCCAGGTGTCGATGCGGACTCTGAACCGCTCGAGCGTGGCTCGGATCCGGCCGATCGTGCGCTCGACCGCCTCGAGGAGAAGCCGCCGGCGGCGCTCCGCGGGGTTCAATGGAAGAAGGGCATCCGAGTGCTCGGCCGCGATCTCCCCCGCGAGGTCGTTCACGTACTCGCCCTGGTAGCCGCCTTCGGGGATCTCTGCCTCGATGCCAAATCGTGGGAGGTACCGCGCCTCTACCGACTCCGCGAAGAGCTCCATCTGCCGCCCGGCGTCGTTGAAGTAGTACTCGCGCTCGACCTCGTATCCGGAGGCCTCCAGGACGTTCGCGAGCGCGTCCCCGATCGCGGCGTTCCGGGCCGTCCCCACGTGCAACGGGCCGGTCGGGTTCGCGGATACCAGCTCGACCTGCAGACGGCCGAGCGGCGGTCCGGTGTGGCGCCCGAAACGGTCGCCGGCCGCGAGGACCTCGCCGAGCGCCTCGGCCACCCACCCCGGGCCTAGGAACAGGTTGATGAACCCGGGGCCGGCGATCTCGACCCGCTCAATCACGTCGTCTCGTTCGATCCGGGCCGCGAGCAGTTCGGCGAGCTCCCGGGATGGGCGCTCGGAATGCGGAGCGAGCGCGAGGGCCACGTTCGTGGCCCAGTCGCCGTGCTCCGGACGGCGCGGG
>JACDEY010000179.1 GCA_013816105.1 Actinomycetota bacterium | reverse complement strand
GTATGAGCAGAGCCCTGAGGCCGAGTCAGCGGGCTCGTTCGTCGAGATAGTGCCGGAAGGCCAAGACCCCGTCTGGGACGAACGGCCACTCGTCGAGCTTCTCGATCAGATCGGATTCGGCCATGAATTTGCCCCGGTTGGGGAACCAGACCGGCCGAACCGTCGTCGGAAACTGTATGAGGGAGGAGCCGAGAGCTTCCAAGGCGTGGGCCGGTCTGAACGCCGCGGGCCGTCGGGGGTGTTGGAGCCGGCCGGTCCTCCTTGCGCTGATGTTGACGGCGACGGCGTGCGCGCAAGCGAACGCTCCGGCGGGCTCTCCCACTCCGACGGACTCGCCCCTGTCGCTCGCGGACCTGAAGGTGACGGTCCTCGAAGCAGCGGGCGGACGGCTCGCGTACTGCGACCCGGACGAGTATCCGATCCCCCACGGCAGCCCCCTGCAGAACGCGCAGGCCCGCATCGCCGAGATAAGGGCCGACACCTCGGCCTTCGACGCCATCCTGCGTCACGAGCGTCTTTCTGCGGGGCAGCAGTTCACGGCAGAGGAGCTGATAAGGATCAGCGACGACTACAAGCAGATGCAGGCGATCGAGCTCACGCCGGCCGGTGACGGATACCGCTTCAGCGTGCTCACTCCCCAGGGGGGATCCAACGTGGGCGCCATGCTGCTGAGCGGCACGGTGAGCCGGTCGGGATCCGTGTCGATCGGGCGCCGGGAGTCCGAAGGATGGCCGCACTGCCCCATCTGCCTGGCGGCAGGCGTTCGCATCGCCACGCCGAACGGGGAGATCCGCGTCCAGGATCTCCGGGCCGGCATGCCGGTCTGGACCAGCGACGTGCGCGGGCGTCGGGTGGCCGGCGTGGTGCTCGAGACGGGCCACGTGGAGGTCCCGGTCGGGCACGAGGTCATCCGGCTGGCCCTCGCCGACGGAAGGGCGGTCACGGCTTCCCCGGGACATCCGACTGCGGACGGGCGCGCGCTCGGCGATCTCGAGGCGGGCGACCACTACGACGGCAGCGTCGTCGTGACCGTCACGCTCATCCCCTACAAGGGAGCTACCTGGGATCTCCTCCCGTCCGGACCGAGTGGAACCTATTCAGCGAACGGCGTTCCGCTTGGTAGCAGCTTTTCATCCGTCAGCCCGTGAGGAACTCCACCACGAGGCTCGCGAAGTCCTGGGGGGCCTCCATCGGCGGCAGGTGCGCGACGCCCGGAAGCACCTGCAGCCGGGAACCGGGGATAGCCTCGGCGACATGTCGGGCGATCCTCACGAAGTCCGGTTGATCGAGCTCCCCGACGGCCACGAGAGTCGGTGATGCGATCTGCCCGAGCTTCAGGTGTCGCTCGGGGATGAGCCAGCCGCCCTCCGCCGCCGGATTCTCGTAGTCGAGGGCGCGGCGCTGCATCTCGAATACGCGCCGACGGAGCGCCGGATCCACCTCGTCCGGGCCGCGGCTCGGACCGTCGAGCCACATCCGGACGTTGATCCACGCCGCTTCGTCGAAGTCACCGCGCTCGATCGCGGCCTCCTCGTCCGCCCAGCCTGCCTTCATAGCCGGTCCGAACTCCCAGCCCCCGATCCCGGTCGCCACCACGACGAGCCGATCGACGAGCTCCGGCCTCGCCAGGGCGAGATCGAGCGCAACGTGCCCACCCATGGAGACGCCGACGACGTGGGCACGTTCGATCCCGAGCAGCCGCAGCAGCTCGGCCGCGTCGGCCCCGTACACGAAGGGGCCGTCGGGAAGTGGCGTCTCGCCGTATCCGCGCTGGTCGAAGCGGACGACGCGGAACCGCGCCGCGAAGGCCGGAAGCACGTCGTCCCACATCCGCCGATCGGCGACCCCAGCGTGGAGCAGCAGCAGCGGCCCGCCCCGCCCCGACTCGTCGTAGGCGATATCGACCCCGTTGACTCTCAGCGTCGGCATCCGACTAGTGTGCACGACGGATGAAGGATCGCCTGATCCGGGAAGAACCCTCGCCGACGCGGGAGGGCCAGGCGGCCGCGCACCTCCAGGGCCGCGCGTTGCCCCCACTGACACTTCGCAGCACGACGGGAGACGCGGTCGCCGCCACGGCCCTGGGGAACCCTCGAACGGTGCTCTACGTCTACCCGATGACGGGGCGTCCGGGCGTGTCCATGCCCGACGGCTGGGACCTCATACCGGGTGCGCAGGGGTGCACCGCGGAAGCCTGCGGCTTTGGCGAGGTGCATGTCCGGTCGTCCCCCGGAGCGGGGACGAGCTCACCGGCGACCTGCCCATCTAGTCCGCGGCGAGCGGCTCCAGAACCACCACCGGGATGTCCCGCTTGGTCTTTGCTTGATACCGGTCGTACTCGGGCCAGATCGAAGCCATCAGCCGCCACAGTCTGAGTTTCTCGTCCGCGGCGGCCGTGAGGGCTCGCGCCGCGAACCTGTCGGCGCCGACCTGCACCTGGACATCGGGGTTCTCGGTCAGGTTGAGGTACCAGGATGGGTGCTTCTCCGCACCGCCCTTCGACGCAACCACGAGGTATCGATCGCCGTCCCGGCCGTAGATCAACGCCGTTCGCCGGAGCTTCCCGGACTTCCGGCCGCGGGTCGTGAGCAGGAGCGTGTGCGCTCCGCCCCACCGATGCCCACTCCTCCCGTCGGTCTCGACGTAGCGACGGACGTGCCGGGCAACCCAGCCCGTCGGGCTCTCGAAGACCTCTTCCTGCGGCGTCATCGGTATCTCAAAGACGGGCGATGCGTTCGAGCGGGAAGGGCGGCTGCGCCAGCGGTTTCACCGCCAGTCTGAGCAGGACGAGCGCGTTGTCGTCCGCGGCCGCGCGGTTGAGACTCAAAGCGCCGCAGCCAGAACACCGGTGGACTATGACCCACTCGCCGTTTCCGCGAACGTGGATCGCGATGGGCTCCATGAGCGAGCCACAGTCGGCGTCACGGTCGCCGGCAACGTCGTCGTCGAGGTGACGGCTCCATAGGCACGATGGGCAGTGGTTGCGATGGGCCGTGCCGGGCGCGTGCATTGAAACGTCCAGGCCACAGTGGCCGCACCGGAAGGAACTCGGGCCATGGCGCCTGGCGCGATGGCTTTGATCGCGTGACATCGGAAGACCTCCTGAGAGAACGACGGAGATGGCCGTCGCATCCCGGAGAATCCGAACCGAATTAGGAAGAGACCAGCAGACCGGTGTCCGGGCGCGACGCGACGACCTCCGCGTGCACAGTCATCGGTCACCTCCCGGGGGTCAGGGCCACACGTCGTGGCCGGGGCGGAAAGCGTACCATCGCCGAGCCACGCCAGCCAGTGTCGTCCGCTTACTTGACGACGCGGAACCTGAGATGCACCACGTCCCGAGATTCGATCACCCTTGTTCTCTCCAGTTCGATCTGCTCGCTTCCCAGATCGTCGAACAGCCGGACCCCGTCGCCGAGGAGTACGGGCACGACGTGAATCTGCATCTCGTCGAGCAGCCCAGCCTTGATGAACTGCTGAACGGTGTTCGCGCCGCCGGCAATGGAGACGCCCTTGTCGCCCGCAGCTGCTTTCGCACGCTCCAGCGCGCCTTCGATCCCGTCGGTCACGAACGTGAACGACGTTCCACCTTCCTTTGCCACGGTTTCCCTAGCCCTGTGGGTCATAACGAAGACCGGCATGTGAAACGGCGGGTTGGGCCCCCAC
>JACDEY010000178.1 GCA_013816105.1 Actinomycetota bacterium | reverse complement strand
GTCCACCCCCGCGGGGGGCCACTCGGCCGCCTGCGCCCGAAGCGTGAAGTACATCGCGAACAGGGCGGCGAAGAACATAAGCTCCGAGCCGAGGAACAGGACCATCCCGACGGTCAGCAGGGGCGGCCGCCGGTCAGCGAGGGAGGCCGGGAGAGGCCGGGCGCTCGAGGCCCTCACCGGCGGGTCGCGCCTGTGTATGGGATGCCGTGTCGCGTGGGGACTACCTCCACCGGGGCGCGGGGGCGACCGATGGCTAGGCTAACTCTCCCGACGACCGCCAACCAGGGATCGATCCAAGAGTCGAGCGAGGCCCGGATGAGGCGAGCCAAGCGCGAGCTGCGCTCGCGCATGCGAGACGATCGAGCCGCGATCCCGGAGGCGGCTCGCTTCCAGATGGCGAGCGCCGCGGAGGAACGGCTGTTAGCGCTGCCCGAGGTCCGAAACGCCGGCACCGTCATGGCGTTCTCGTCCTTCGGCTCGGAGATCTCCACGAAGGACATCATCGCGCGCCTGCTCGAGATCGGCCGCCGGGTGCTGCTTCCTTACGTCGATGGAAGAGACCTCGAGGCGGCGGAGGTGACCCTCGAGGAGCCGCCACGAGCCTCCGGCGGCGGGCCCGCCGAGCCGCGGAGGCGGACCCCCGTGCCGCCGGAGGCTATCGACGTGGTGATCGTCCCCGGCCTGGCCTTCGATCGCTCCGGGTTCCGGCTGGGATACGGCGGCGGCCACTACGACCGGTTCCTGCGACGGCTTCCCGACCGGAGCCTTCGCGTGGGGCTCGCCTTCCACAGCCAGGTCGTCGAACGGGTTCCGCGCGCCCCCGGCGACGAGCGCCTCCACCTCGTCGTCACCGACCGGGAGACGATCGATTGCCGGCCTGTGGACTCATAATCGATGCGCATGCCGGACCGGGACACGCCGCTTCGACGGAGCCTCGCCTCCGCCCGCGTGGTCGCGGTGCGAGACGGCCGGTGGTCCCAACGCCCGGACAGCCTGGCGACCGAGGAGCCGCTCGAGATCCGAGCCGGCGGGCCGGGCCAGGATCCCGTCAGCGTGGCGGTGACAATGCGGACGCCCGGCCACGACTTCGAGCTGGCCGTCGGGTTCCTCCACACCGAAGGGCTCATCGCCGGACACGATGACGTCGCCTCAGTCGCCTACTGCGAGGTGCCGAACCGCGAGCAGCTGTACAACGTCGTGACCGTCGGCCTGCGGAAAGCGTTCGACGCCGCGGGGATGCGGCGCAACTTCTACGCGACCTCCAGCTGCGGTGTCTGCGGGAAGGCATCGCTGGACCAGGTCGAGGTCCGTTGCGACCGGCTGCCCCCAGGCCCGACGATCTCGAGCTCGGCGATCCTGCGCATGCCCCATGACCTGCGTCGCGCCCAGCTTCTGTTCGAGAGCACGGGTGGGCTCCACGGGGCGGCGCTCTTCGACCCTGAAGGGCTGCCGGTGGCTGTCCGGGAGGATGTAGGGCGCCACAACGCGGTCGACAAGCTGATCGGCCGGGGAGTCCTCGCCGGCGATCTGCCGCTCTCGGAGCGGGTCCTGCTCGTGTCGGGCCGCGCGAGCTTCGAGATCGTGCAGAAGGCGGCGGTCGCGGGCATCCCGGTCGTGTGCGCGGTGTCGGCGCCGTCGAGCCTCGCGGTCGAGGCCGCCGAGCGCTTCGGGATGACCCTGGTGGGGTTCCTTCGGGACCGGGCGTTCAACGTGTACTCCCATGGCGAGCGCATCGAACGGTCGAGCGGGGACTCCTGACAGAACGCACGGACCGCGAGAAGATGAGCCTGTGCTGACCACCGGTTGGAGGATCGGTCGGATCGGCGGCGTCGAGATCCGGGCCGACCCGTCGCTCCTCCTGATCGCGGGCCTGATCACGTTCAACCTCTGGGTGACCTTCTCCGGCCGGTTCCCGCACCTGTCCGCGAGCGCCTCGGTGGCGCTGGCGGCGCTGACCGCAGTGCTGTTCTTCGCCTCCATCTTGGTCCACGAGCTCGCGCACGCGGGCATGTCGAAGGCCCGCCAGATCCCGGTCCTCGGCATCACCCTGTGGATGTTCGGTGGCGCGACGCACGCGAAGGTGGAGGCGCGCGGGCCGGGCGACGAGTTCCTGGTGACGGTCGTCGGGCCCCTGTCGAGCGCCGCCCTCGGGGGCCTGTTCCTCGCGGTCCACGCGGGCGGCGATGCGCTGGGAGGCCCGGCCGTGTTCCTCCTCGGCTACCTCGGCGCGATCAACCTCCTCCTCGCCGTCTTCAACCTGCTTCCGGGATTTCCGCTCGACGGTGGAAGGCTCCTGCGTTCGATCGTGTGGAAGGTGACCGGAAGCCTTCGCCGGGCGACGCGGATCGCGGCCCGAGTTGGGCAGGGCGTCGCGCTGCTCATCGCGGCGGCCGGGCTCTACCAGGCGCTCGCAAGGGGCAACCTGGTCCTCGCCCTGTGGCCGGGGCTGATCAGCTGGTTCCTCTTCCGGGCCGCGACCGATTCCCTCGCCGAGGAGGGGCGGCGCTTCCGCCTGCAGGGAGCGCGCGCGGGCCAGCTGATGTCCTCGCCGCCTCCTGCCGTTCCTCCCGACATGACGGTCGGAACGGCCCTGGGTGGCCTCCTGAAGGGGCACGAGGGCGAGGCGTTTCCCGTCGTGGACGACGGATCGGTGCTCGGCTTCGTGTCCGAGGCCTCCGCTCGAGGCGTGGCGGCGGACCGGCCGGTCCGGGAGGCGGTCTTCGGATCCCGCGCCGCCGTCTCGGCCGGGCCCGAGGAGACCATGGACGTGGTGGTCGAGCGCATGGGCGAGCCTCCGAGCCGAACAGTGCTGGTGTTCGAGGGGAGCGCCCTGGTGGGCGTCATCGAGCCCGAGGACCTCGGCCGCTACCTCAAGCGCCTTCCGCGGGCCCCCGTGCGCTGAGCTCTTTCCCGGCAACGAAGGCCTGCCCGGGAGGGCAGAAGGGGCGGAAGTCGCACCACCGGCAATGGTCCCCCGGCGTGGCCTCGAACTCCCCGGCCGACATCCGCCGCAGCGCGCCGGCGACGCGACCCCTGGTCCTCGCGACGTCATCGGCCGCGCGGCTCACCCGCTCGCCGGTCGAGAGGTAGAAGTACGTGAGCGTCAGGTCTTCGGCGCGCTTCCCCCAGATCTCCGCGCAGGCGAGGGCGTACAGGTCGAGCTGAAGCCCGGCCAGGGGGTCACCCGGGTCGGGCTGGCGTCCGGTCTTGTAGTCGACGATCTCCCAGGGCCCGTCGGGAATGCCGTAGACAGCGTCTATTCGTCCTCTCACCACGAAGCCGTCCACGTGGAGCAGGAACGGCCGCTCGGCGTACAGGGGAACCCGCTCGGCGTAGGCGCTCCGGAGGAAGTTCTGCTGGAGCCGCTCCACCCTTCCCGGCTCGCCGGTGAGCTCCTCGGGCGCGAGGTCCGGCGCGTCGTCGAGATCCAGCAGCGAGGTCTGGCCACTCGATCGCCGCTCGATCCAGGCGTGCACCTGGGTGCCCAACCTGGCGGCGGGCCCGCTGAACCGGGGAAGAGGACGGATCGCCGACCAGTAGAAGCGCTTCGGGCACCGCGCGTACTCCACGAGCCCGCCGACGGAGACGGTCGCCGGCATCTTCGGCTCCGGCGTCACGTTCGCGGCCGCCTCCCGCTCCAAGAGGTGAAGGGCGACCGTCCGGTTCTCATC
>JACDEY010000177.1 GCA_013816105.1 Actinomycetota bacterium | reverse complement strand
CGGGCGGGGTGCGGCTCCGCAAGTGGGTCGAGACCGAGCCGGTCCAAGAAGACGTGGAACTCCGTCAGGAGCGGGCCTACGTCGAGCGGGAGCCGATCAACCAACAGGTCAGCGACGCGGAGATCGGCGAGCAGGAGATCGAGGTCCCGCTCGTTCAAGAGGAAGCCGTGGTGGAGAAGCAGACGGTGGCAAAGGAGCGGGTCCGGGTCGGAAAGGAAGTCGACACGCGGACCGAGACCGTCGGCGAGGAGCTCCGAAAGGAGCGGATCGACATCGACGGAGACGGGGCCGAGGAGAGAACCGAGGACCGGACCTAGGGACCGAGCGGAACGAGTCACCGGGAGGCCGTTCGGCCTCCCGGTGCATCTCGGGGGGGAGAGTTGCAGGGTTCGGACGCCGACCGGACCTACGCGGAACGCAGGGACGTCGGAATCGCCGACGTGCGCCGGCGTTTCGGGGGCCTCGATGTCCCGGCCGAGCTCTCGGGCATGCTAGTCGCCCTCGCTCTGCTGGTCGTCGTGGGAGGGATCATCGGCGCGGCGATCGGCGCGTTCGGCTACCAGGCCGGCGTGGAAGGGCTCGAGGAGGAGCTGTCCATCGCGGGCCTGATCGGGGGGTTGGTCACGCTGTTCATCGCCTTCCTCATCGGGGGCTGGGCCGCGGGGCGGATGGCACGGTACGACGGAGGGAAGAACGGCCTCATGACGGCAGTATGGGCAATCATCCTGGCCGCGATCCTGGGCGGGCTCGGGGTGTGGCTGGGAAGGGAGTACGACATCTTCTCCAACGTCGGACTGCCCCAGTTCTTCAGGAGCGACGCCTTCACCGTTGGCGCGATCGTGAGCGGCCTGGGGGCCCTCGTGTTCATGCTCCTCGCCGGCTACCTGGGCGGCCGCTGGGGCGAGCGCTTCCACAGACGGGCCGACGCGGCGATCGCGGCCACCCGCGAAGGCGGCATCCGGGGAGAGGGCGTCCAGGAACGGACGGTTTCCTACCGTGGCGATGACCCCAGAGTCTGACCCGGCGGGGCGAACCGGCAGTGGGGATCCGGGTGCCGGAGAGGCGGACCCATCGGTCGTTCGGCACGAGGAGGAGCTGCTAACCCGCGTCCTCAGCCAGGAGGCTGGCTCGGTCCGGGCCCGAAAGGTCGTGGAGACCGAGCGGGCATGGGAGGACGTCGCCCGTGGCGTAGAGCACGCGGAGATCGAGCGAGCGGAGGCCTCAGGGGACGACCCGGGCGAGATCGAGACGCTCCCCGATGGATCCGTCTCCATCCCACTGTTCGAGGAGGAGCTCGTCATCACCAAGCGCCTCATCGTCCGGGAGCGGGTCATCATCCGAAAGCAAACCGTGATCGCACACGAGCGTGTGGAAACAGACCTGCGGCGCGAGCGTGTGGAGATCGAGGCCGACCCCCAGGTTCAGGATCGCGTGGACGACGCCGTGCCGGGCTCGGACTGACGCCCATCGGGCATCAGCGGATCCCGGGTCGCGGGGGCGAGTCACTCCGTCAGGACGGGATTAGACGTTAGGAAGTCCTCCGTCAGATAGAACGCCTCACGGATCATCGCGCGCGTGGTCCGGCTGCGGATCACCGAGAGCTCTCGGCGGCCGTCCCCGTAGTGCAGAAACACCTTGATCGTCGAGGCGTCCACCTGGATCTCGTTCCAGGAGGGTGGAGTGAGGCCTCGCACCCGCTTCGTCGCAGCGGTCCCGGAGTTGCATACCAGGATGCCGTTCAGCCCCCAGAAGTAGGGGACGTGCTTGTGACCGGAGATGACCAGATCGATGTCCACGCGCGACAACAGGGCGAGCAGATCTCCCGCGTCGGTGATGATGTTGCGCTCCCGGCCGGTACCGGGGATGGACACCAGGTGGTGGTGGATGGCGAAGATCTTGACGTCGTCCGGCTCGTCGAACTGCTCGCGTATCCACGGGTATCGTTCCCGGCCGACGTGTCCTTCGTTGATGTCCGGATCGGAGGAATCGACGCCGACCACGGTGAATCCGGTCGCGCGGAGTCGCTCCCCCCGGGCCGGATCGAAGGCTCGCCGGAAACGGGAGAAGCGATCCCCGAAGTGTTTCCGGAAGTGGATGTAGCCGACGTTTCGCGAATCGTGGTTTCCGGGGATGACGACCATCGGCGATTCCAGGGCATTCAACCACTCCGCCGCCTCTTCGAACTCCCACTCGTATCCGGCAGCCGTCAGATCGCCCGCGACGACCACGACATCCGGAGCCATCCGGTTAACTCGCTCGATCGTCGATCGCATCATCTCGGGCTGGAAGGTCAGTTCGCCGCAGTGGATGTCGCTGATTTGGGCGATCCGCAGCGGGATGTTCGATATGCTCACGCCACTCCACCTTCCCAGAGCTATGCGGACTTCCCCCGTCGGCCCGGCTTTGGGCGTCCGATGTTCCGTACGATACTCGCAGGAGGGGAGACGTTGACGGCACCGGTCACGCACAGCCTCGTTAAGGCGCTTCGATCCGTGCCGGACTTCGCTTCGCTAGACGACCGCACGCTGGTGCGCATCGTAGGCGCGTCCACGAACCTCTTCTGGCGGGCGGGGGCGCTTGTCTTCGAGAAGGGATCTTCGTCCGAGGGCCTTTGGATCGTCCTTTCCGGCAAGGTGCGGATCTTCGACGTGGAGGATGGGGAAGAGGTGGATGTCTCAACCGTCGAACCCGGGAACTCGTTCGGTGAGCTGTCGCTGCTGCTCCGAACGACCCACACGAAGAACGCACAGGCCGTGGAGGACACCGAGTTGATGGTCGTCCCCGAGGAGTCCTTCGAGGAGCTCCTGGACGACAACCCGAATCTCGCTGCGGTCTTCCAGCGGCGGGTCCGCGAACGCAACCTCGTCCGGGGAGAGGTCACCGAGTCAGACTGATGGGCAACGGGGGAGAGATGGACGAGGCCGAGACGAAGGTGGGCGAACTGCTTCACGAGGCGGGGGAGACGCACCACAGGGTCTTTCGCATCGTCGACGGGGCGGACGACGACTGGGCAACGTGGTACTCCGAGTGGCTGACGACGCTGTCCGAGCTCCCGGAGGTGCTCGGAATGCGCCCGGTTCGAAGCGAGCTCACTTACATGTTGGTCCGGCTGGACAAGGAGTACCAGGGCCGGGGGGCCGCCGAAAGGTGGGAGGACTACTACGCGCGCGAGATCGTCAAGCACTTTTCACGATCTGGCGCGGCGTCGGCTTCCCCCACGGAGCCGGTGTAACGGCGTCACGACCGTCTGCTGCTCTTTCGAGCTGGCGGTGGGATTCGAACCCACGACCTAGCGATTACAAATCGCTTGCGCTACCGGGCTGCGCCACGCCAGCCTCTTCGGGCATCGTAGCAGCGGTCTCGGCCCCCCCGTTCGGTCGGAGGACATACGCAAAGAGCCCAACGGCCAGGGCGGCGGATGCGTTGAGGGAGGCGGTCCGCCCAGGCATGGGGATCGAGACGAGCTCGTCACAGGACTCCCGTACGAGGCGGGAGATCCCCGAATCCTCCGAGCCCACCACGAGGGCGAGCGGCCGGGTCGCCACGGCGGCGTGCACGTCGACCGGCGCCCGGTGGTCGAGTCCGACGACCGAGAAGCCGCGCCCTCTCAGAGCGTGGATCGTCCGCGTAAGGTTCGGCACACGGGCAAGCGGCAGATGCAGGAGCGCTCCGGCCGAAGCC
>JACDEY010000176.1 GCA_013816105.1 Actinomycetota bacterium | reverse complement strand
CTCGAGAGTCGAACCCGGACCATCTCCCACCGTTACGAATCCCGTCGTGCCGGTAATCGCCGTAACCGGAACGAACGGCAAGACCACGACCGTGCGGCTGCTCGCGCACCTCGCCCGGACCTCTGGCCGGACCGTCGCCTACTCGTCCACGGACGGCGTGTACTTGAACGACCGGCTGGTGGAGAAGTCGGACTACTCGGGCTTCGGCGGCGCCGAGAAGGCGCTGGCCCAGCCCGGGGTGGAGATCGCGGTGCTCGAGACGGCTCGCGGCGGAATCCTCCTGCGAGGCATCGGAACGCTTCACAACGACGTCGGGGTGGTGACGAACATCTCCGCCGACCACCTCGGCCTCCTCGGCATCCGGACCCTGGACCAGCTCGCCGAGGTGAAATCCACGATCCTTCGAATCACACGGCCGCGGGGCTGGGACGTCCTCAACGCGGACGACCCGCGCGTCCTCGCCATGCGAAGGATCGCTCGGGGGCGGCTCTGGGTCTTCTCGCTCGATCCCGATCACCCGGCGCTGCGGACGGCGCTCGAGGAGCGGGGACGCGGCATGACGGTCATCGACGGGGCGATGACGGTGCTTGACCGCGGCGAATCGCGCTCGCTTATCGACCTCGAGGAGGTTCCGGTGACCCTGGCGGGCATCTCCAGTCACAACATCCGAAATGCGATGGCCGCGACGGCGGCCGCCCTCGGCATCGGCCTGCCCGAGGAGCACGTCATCGCCGGTCTGCGCACTTTCGTCCTGGACGCCGAGCGGAACCCGGGCCGCACCAACCTCTACGAGCTGGGCGGCCGGGTGATCGTGGTCGACTACGCGCACAACGAGGCGAGCATGGCCGGGCTCGTGGAGACCTGCCGGGGCCTCCGCTCGCCCGGGCACGAGATCTGGCTCGCCGCTTGCACGGCGGGAGACCGGACGCCCGAGATACTGCGGGCGTTCGCGTACATCGGCGCACGCGGGGCCGATCACTTCTGCATCGCCGAGCTGCTGCATTACCTCCGCGGCAACACGCGCGAGGCCGTGCTCGAGGGGTTGCGCGCGGGCGCCGAGGAAGCGGGCGTCACCGACGTGCCGGAGTACGTCGATGAGCTCACGGCGCTGAAGGAGATGCTGGCCCGCGCCGGCAAGGGCGACGTGGTGGCCGTCACGGCGCTGTCCCAGCGCTCCGAGATCTTCCAGTTCCTGGGCAAGCGCGGCGCCAAGCAGATCGGTCCGAAGCGCGTCCTCCAGCTCGTCCGTCGAGCTCGGAGCCGCGCCTACATCTAACCGATGTCCCCCGCAGTCGCGGAACGATGGGCCGAAGGCCGCCGTCGAACCGTACACCGGAGCAACGGGACACGGGGAGGTGGTTTCGATGGCGGGGCGGAAGCGAGGCCTGGCAGTGGCCGGAATCTTGGCGGTGATCGTGCTAGCCGGAGCGGCGTGCGGCGGCGGCGGAGACGAAGACACCGGCGGAGGCGTGGAGGCCGGGCCGGGCGCGAGGGATGCCCCTGGGGAAGCTGCTGGGGACACGGCTACCGGGGAGGGCGGCGGTGAGACTCAGGTGCTGGACCTGCAGCTTCCGCCCGTCGCCGCCCGAATCATCAAGAACGCGAACCTCTCGCTCGAGGTGAAGGACGACACGTTCGACGAGCGTTTCCAGCAGGCCACGCTGCTCGCGGCGCGCCATGGTGGCTTCGTCGCCTCCTCGCGCACCTCCGGCCGCGATCGCCGCTCCGGAACGCTCGTCCTTCGAGTCCCGGCGGCCGAGTTCGAGGCCGTGCTCGGGGAGCTCAAGGGCCTTGGGACGATCACCTCCGAGAGTGTGTCCGGCGAGGACGTCACCGCGCAGTTCGTCGACCTGGAGGCGCGACTTCGGAACTGGGAGGCGCAGGAACAGGTCCTCCTCGGACTGATGGCGAAGGCCCAGACGATCCAGGAGAGCATCACCGTGCAGCGGACGCTACAGGACGTCCAGCTCGCCATCGAGGAGATCCGCGGCCAGCTGCGCGTGCTCGATGACCAGACCGCGATGTCGACCGTGACGCTCGTGATCAGCGAGCCGGGAGTAGGGACGGCGCCACCGAGTGACGGCGGCCTGCCGTCGGTGTCGGAGGCATGGAATCTCGCCCTCGAGGGTTTTCTGGCCGTGGTCGCGACGGTCGTGGTGAGCCTCGGTTACGTCCTTCCGCTGGTTCTCCTCGGAGGAGCCGCCCTGTACGGCTACCGCCGGCTGCGCCCACGCCCCAGGCCGGCTCCGATGCTCTGAGGCCGACCGCTTCTAGGGCTGAAGCTCAGGAACCACCAGGGCGAACCTGGCGCCGCGGCTCGGAACGCTCTCGGCCACGATGCTGCCGCCGAGCGCCTCGACGATCCGTTTGGCGAGCGCCAGGCCGAGCCCCGAGCCGGCGCCCGTCCGGGACGGGTCGCCTCGCCAGAAGGGCTCGAAGACCCGGTCGAGCGCCCCCGGCTCGATCCCCTCACCTGTGTCCTGGACGGCGAGCTCGAGCCCCGAAGGGCTGCGCCGAGCCTCGATCCAGACGCTTCCGTCGGCCGGCGTGTGCCGGATCGCGTTCTGCAGCAGGTTCTGCACGACGCGGCCCAGCCGGGGCGAACACGTGGCTCCGCCGACCCCGTTCAGCCGCGTCCGCAGCGACAGGCGCTTCTCGTGAGCCTGCGTCTCACACGTCGCGATGGCCGAGAGCACGACGTCCTCCAGGCGGGCACGTGCCGTCTCGACCTCGATCGCCCCGGCATCGAGTTGGGCGAGCTCGAACAGGTCGTCGACCAAGAACACCAGGGAGTCGACGGCGTGGCGCATCTCCACCGCATAGCGGCGCACCGTCGGGACGTCGTCCACGACCCCGTCGTCGATCGCCTCGACCATGGCCCGCAGGCTCGCGAGCGGCGTGCGAAGGTCGTGAGAGACCGCGGTCATGAGGTCGCGGCGCCTGCCGTCCGCCGAGCGCTCACGATCGATGGCATTCTGGAGCCGGCCGGCCATCTGGTCCAGGGTCGCGCCGAGCCGATCCAGCTCCGGGCCCGCGTTGAGGGTTCCCGTCCGGGCATCGAGGTCCCCCTCCCCCAGCGCAGTCGCGGTGGACGCGAGCCTGGCGATGGCGACAGTCGAGGACCTGCCGAGAACCAGCGCTGCTCCGACCCCCGTCCCGATCGAGTACAGGAGCAGGGTGGCGATCAGGGCCGCGTCGCGCTCGTCCACGATCATCAGCCGGGAGAGCACGGCGAGGTTGCCGAGGCTCACCAGCGCGGAGATCACCGACACGCTCACCAGCCGCAGTCGCAGCGAGGATCGAGCCAGCAGCGGCGCGACCACCAGCGTGGAGACGATCGTGGCGAGCCCGGCCGGAATCAGCAGCACGGCCAGATGCGTCAGCTCGCCGCCCTCTGCTCCAAGCGCCGCGGCGACGGCGAGCGTCCCGAGCGCGCCCGCCAGAACTACGACCGGCAGGACGAGGAACGCCTCCCATCTCTTCACGGCTGGAACCGGTATCCGACGCCCCACACGGTGACCAGCCGGCGAGGCGTCGAGGGGTCTTCCTCTATCTTCTCCCGAAGCCGGCGGATGTGGACCGTAACGGTGGAGGGATCGCCGTCGTATGCGAAGTCCCAGAGTTCCTCTAGGAGCTGGATCCTGCCGTACACCACTTCCGGGTTCGCCGCCAGGAAGAAGAGCAGGTCG
>JACDEY010000175.1 GCA_013816105.1 Actinomycetota bacterium | reverse complement strand
GGGCGATGGTCCCCGCGGGCGACATCACCGAGGCCACCCTGGCGGCGCTGTCCCCGCTTCTTTCGACCGGGGACACGGTGATCGACGGCGGGAACACCAACTGGAAGGACTCCGTCCGCCGGGCGGAAGCCCTTCGGGGGGCGGGGATCGCGCTGCTCGATTGCGGAACCTCGGGCGGCGTCTACGGCCTGGAGAACGGCTACTGCCTCATGGTCGGCGGGAATGACGACGCTTTCCGGCGCGCCGAGCCCGTCTTTCGGGCTCTCGCCCCTTCGGACGGCTATGCGCACGTCGGAGGATCGGGAGCCGGTCATTTCGTGAAGATGGTCCACAACGGGATCGAATACGGCCTCCTCGCCGCCTACGGGGAGGGGTTCGAGATCCTGAACGCGTCGCCGTTCGAGCTCGATCTGCCCGCGATCGCTGGGATCTGGCGCCACGGGAGCGTCGTGCGCTCGTGGCTGCTCGACCTGCTCGTTGAGGCTTTTCGCAAGGATCCCGGGCTGGATACGATTCGGGGCTACGTCCAGGACTCGGGGGAGGGGCGCTGGACCGTCCAGGCGGCCATCGAGGAGGAAGTCCCGGCGCCCATCACCACGCTCGCGCTGTTCTCCAGGTTTGCCTCGCGTCAGGACGAGTCCTACGCGGCGAAGGTGATCGCCGCTCTTCGCCGTGAGTTCGGCGGGCACGCCATTCGAACGGAGGTCTCGGAAGAGGCCCGCCCGGGCGGGGAGCTCTAGATGGCGATGAAGCCTCCGGATCCGCAGGCGGTCGTCATCTTCGGTGCGACCGGGGACCTCACGCGGCGCAAGCTCCTCCCGGCCCTCTACCACCTGTTCGTCGAGAGCATGCTCCCGGAGGGATTCGCGGTCGTGGGCTATTCGCGCAGCGAGCTGAGCGACCAGGACTTCCGCGATCGGGCTCGAGAGGCCCTCGAGCGGTTCGCGAGATGCTCGGTGGACGCGGAGGAGTGGAGCGAGTTCGCGCGCCGCCTCTCCTACGTCTCGGGAGGGTTCGACGGTTCGAACGCCATGGACCACCTCCGAGGTCACCTTGACGCGATCGACCGGAGGCATCGGACGCAGGGCGGGCGTCTCTACTACGCCGCGACGCCACCGGCGGCGTATCCCTCGATCGCGGCCCGGCTCTCCGAATGCGGACTGCACGAGGCCGGGAGGATCGTCGTGGAGAAGCCGTTCGGAGAGAACCTCGCGAGCGCAAGGGAGCTGAACACGGCCCTGCACCGCGGGTTCGATGAATCGCAGATCTTCCGAATCGACCACTACCTCGGGAAGGAGACGATCCAGAACATCCTCGCCCTGCGGTTCGCGAACGGCATGTTCGAGCCGATCTGGAACCGCCGGTACGTGGATTCCGTGCAGATCACCGTTGCGGAGGAGATCGGGATCGAGGGTCGAGCGACCTTCTACGAGGAGACCGGGACGATCCGGGACATGGTCCAGACCCATCTCTTCCAGGTGCTCACCTTCGTGGCGATGGAGCCGCCGGTGTCCCTCGAGCCCGACCGGCTCAGGGACGAGAAGGTACGGGTCCTGCGGTCGATGCGGCCGGTGGACCCGCGCCGCGTCGTTCGCGGCCAGTTCGAAGGTTACCGGGACGAGCCGGGCGTCTCCGCCGGATCGCAGGCCGAGACCTACGCCGCGCTGCAGGTCGAGATGGACAACTGGCGTTGGGCGGGAGTGCCCTTCCACCTCCGGACCGGAAAGAGAATGAACCAGAAGCTCACGGAGGTCTCCCTGTCATTCCGGCACGTGCCGTTCAACGTCTTCGGGCCGGCCGACGGGCCGGGACCGGTTCGCGACGCCCTGGTCGTCCGGGTGCAGCCCGAAGAGGGCATCTCCATCCATCTGAACGTCAAGAAGCCCGGGGGCGGGCTCATGGACGTCGAGCGGGCCTCGCTCGATTTCGACTACGAGAAGACCTTCTCGACGCCCCTGCTGGAGGCGTACGAGCTGCTGCTGCTCGAAGCCATGATGGGCGACCACACCCTTTTCACCCGCGAGGACGAGGTCGAGCGCGCGTGGGAGGTCCTGACGCCGCTCCTGCGCGATCCGCCGCCGGTCGTGCCCTACGCGCCCGGGTCCTGGGGGCCACCGGAAGCCGATGCCCTGCTGGGGCCCGTCCGCTAGCCCGTCCGCTAGCCTACTGGCTACGCACTGGCGAGGCCGAAGGAGGAAATCGTGGCTGTCGAGATCGATCGGACGCTGTTCGACAAGGCCATCGAAGTGACGGCAATGGCGCTTCGAGGCGCGATGGGCGGCCAGGGAAGCCAGCCTCCGTCCTATGCCGGGGACGTGTTCCGCGAGATCTGGAGCGCCCTCAAGGAGGCCTCCCAGGACCTCCCGGAACGGCCGCGAGCGGGCTTCTGACGCGACCCGGGTTCGCGGAACCCCAGACCCTCGGGCGGCGTAGTGGGGGCGAAAGAGGTTCACCGGCCGAAGAAGGAGGGTGTCGTCATGCGCAAGCTCATAGCCCCGATCGCCGTGCTGGTTTCGATCCTGGCTCTCGCCCCGGCGGTCTTCGCGAAGGAGCCCGGTCGGGCCACCATCAGCGGCGCCGGGCTTGCAGGGCCCATCGAGCTCGGCTTCCGGGGCGACGGTGACCCCGAGGCGGAGCGCTTCTTCACGCTGCTCGACCAGTCCGGGCTCTGGGCGACCTACAAGCCGGCCGACCCGCCGAAGGGCGACCTGGGACCGCGCTACGTGGTCACGGTGACTTGGGGGGATCCGTCCCGCACGATCGGAGAGAACCGCTTCTACATCTATCCCTACGCAACGCCCCAGCCGGTCACCTATACGCCGGAGCAGGCGGCCAGCCCGAACTCCCCCGGTGCCATCCCCGGCTGGTACGTGACTTCATCGGCCTTCTCCACGCTCCTTGCGGACCTCGGTTTTCCAAAGACGGCCCCGGCCGTGGCCGATGTCCCCGCGAACGCCGGCCGGCCGCTTGGCGGCCTCGACGGGCCTCCCTGGGGCTGGATCCTAGGCATTGGCGCGCTCGGGACCATGGTCCTGCTCGGCGCGTTCGCGGCCCGCAGGCGATCCAGGATCCTCGTCTAGCTCCCGCCGTCCCCCGGGAGATCGCAAATTGGTTCGGTGGGGTCCGAAAAGCCCCCACGGACGCTTGTCCCGACCGCCGTGGCGTTGGATAGTTGGGGCACGGGAGAAAGGAGGTGGTCCATATTGCGTAGTGGCGATACGACCCCCGAGGTGGCTGGCTGCTGAGTCACCCCGCCGGGCCGGGGGACGACCGCCTCCTGGACCCGGCCGCCGGGATGGCTCGGCGGAATCCCAACCAGATCACCGACCCCGAAGGCCCCGGGCTGGTCGACTCGGGCGGCATCGCCGAAAGCGCCTTCGGGGTCTTTCCTTCGTATACCCTCCGTCGGAACGTCCCGACCCAAAGGAGGAGGGCATGGGCTGGAGGAAGATGCTCGCGGCCGGTGCGGTCATGGTCGCCATGGTTGCGACTGGCTGCGGCGGCGATGACGGCGGAGACGGTGGGGACAACGGTGGGGGTACGAGCGTGACCGCAGTGGACTTCGCGTTCAACCCGGGCGAGGTCTCCGTGTCTAGCGGCGACGCCATCACCGTCTCCAACGATGGCGAGGCGAGCCATACCTTCACGGTGGAGGAGGGCGAGGAGCATCTGGTGGACCAGGAGGTGGCGCCAGGGGACTCCGCGG
>JACDEY010000174.1 GCA_013816105.1 Actinomycetota bacterium | reverse complement strand
GACGTGGTGACCCTTGTCCACCAAAGAGACGCTGAAGCGCGGTCCCTCCGGGGCGCGCGAACGAAGAGCACTCCAGATCGCCGAACGTCGGCGCCTCGCGGCCTGGGGAATCGCGGCAATCGCCTCCCCGTGGAGGTCGAGCAACAGAGCCCACGCGTCCGTCGCCTCGGTAAGCGCGTGGATCACTCCTTCGATCCCGTGGCCCTCCAGGACCGCGCGCGTCAGCGTGTGCTCGGCGTCGAGCGATCTCGACAACAGATCGTGCTGCTCGGCAACCAGGCGCGTGAAGACCGCCTCGGTGATGGCGATGAAAGGGACGGGATAGGGCACCTCGAAGAGCGCGAACCCGGCCCCATCTGCCTCCTCCAAGAGCCCCTTGGGAACCTTTCGAAAGGAAAAACCCGTGCCGAACCCAAGGCCCGAAAGGCCGGCGTCCACTAGGCGCTTCAGGTACGCGCGTTGCCTCGCCGCGGTGCCGCCGACGGCGATCCCGGTCGTGAGCATCAGCTCACCACCCCGCAGCCAGGGAGTGGGGTCCTCCAGCTCACTCAGATGAACCCAGCGGATCGGGCGGCCCGTGCCCGCCGCACCCGCCAGCAGGCGAAGATCGAGGCCCGGGATCCGGAGCAGGTCGCCGATCGTTAGCGCCATCCCGGCATTGTACGGTTCGTACAATGCGCTCAGCGGCTAGGGGGGCTCATGGGCGGCGACGGTGGCCGGAGCGTACAAACCCCCCGGCGTCCTTTACTCCCGCCGGAGCCTGACACCGCCCCCGGAAGACCGCGACACTCGGGGTCCCGGTGTCTGGAGACCACATGGAGATAGCGCAGGAGCGACGGCTCGTCACCGAGATCCCCGGCCCCAGGTCCCGAGAGTTGCTCGAGCGACGGCTCGTCTCCATTCCCAGGGGCGTCTTCTACACGGCTCCGGTCTTCGTCGAAGCGGCCTCCGGCGCCGTCCTCAAAGACGTGGACGGCAACAGCCTGATCGACCTGGGGTCGGGGCTCGCCGTCCTCAACGTCGGCAACGCTCATCCGGCGGTCGTCGAGGCCGTCCGCGAGCAGGCAGAGCACCTCACCCACACCTGCATGCACGTGACCATGAACGAGCCGTACCTCGCGCTCGCGGAGCGCCTCAACGCTCTGGTCCCTGGCGAAGGCGCGCGGCGCACCATGTTCGTGAACTCCGGCGCCGAGGCCGTGGAGAACGCGGTCAAGATCGCCAGGTACTTCACGAAGCGATCCGCAGTCGTGGTGTTCGACCACGCCTTCCACGGGCGAACACAGCTCGCCATGACCATGACGGCGAAGGTCATGCCCTACCGATACGGGTTTCCGAGCACGGCGCCGGACATCCACCGGCTGCCTTTCGCGTACCCCTATCGCTGTCCGATGGGGGGGGCCTCCCCCGAAGCCTGCTCGGAGAGCTGTGCGGCCTACGCCATCGAGGAGATGGACAAGCACATCGGCCCGGAGAGCATCGCCTGTGTCGTGGTGGAGCCGATCATGGGGGAGGGTGGGTTCGTCGTTCCGGCCCCCGGATTCCTACCCCGGATCGCCGACTACTGCGCTGCAAAGGGCATCCTCTTCGTCGCGGACGAGGTCCAGACCGGGATCGGCCGGACCGGACGGTGGTTCGGCATCGAGCACGAGGGCATCGTTCCGGATCTCGTGGTGATGGCGAAGTCGCTCGCCGGGGGCCTGCCGCTCGGCGCCGTCACAGGTCGCGAGGACGTCATGGAGAGCGTCCATCCCGGCGGATTGGGTGGGACCTTCGGCGGAAACCCAGTGGCGTGCGCGGCCGCCCTCGCCGTCCTACAGATCGTGGAGCGGGAAGGGCTTCTGGAGCGCGCCCGACGAATCGGGGATATCGCCCTGTCGCGGCTCAAGGAAATGGCGGCCGGGTTCCCGATCATCGGCGATGTGCGGGGGCGAGGCGCCATGTTCGCGATAGAGCTCGTCGAGGATCGCGACACGAAGGCCCCGGCGAAGGAGATGGCCGGCCTGCTGATCGAGGAGTGCTACCGGCAGGGCGTGATAGTTCTCAAGGCCGGGACGCACGACAACGTCGTCAGGCTGCTGCCACCCCTGTCGATCGACGAGGGCCTCCTCCGCGAGGGCCTCGACGTCCTGGAGAAGGCCCTGGCCACGGTCGAGGAGCGAGCCCCCGTTTCGCCTAGCTAGTGCGCGCCACGGGGATTCGGCGTGGAGCCCGCCGGCCGGAGCACGAGCTGGTCGTGTGGCTCTACGACGTCGACGAGGCCCTCAAGTCCCTCCTCCACGAACAGCGTGAATCCCGCGGTGGACACGGGCCGGTCCGTGGCGGCCGGCTCGTCCGTCAGGATCGCCTCGACGCCCCGAGACGTGCGGGCGAGCCTGATCCTCGCATCGGGGTTGAAGCGCGTGGCGGCTTCCTGGGAGCGGCGGAGGATGTCCGTGGCCCACTCGGTGAACTCGATCACGATGCCGGGATGCTACCGGGTCACGGATCCAGGTCGACGCGGATGGTCAAGAGTTCGGTTCCCATCACTCGAACAAGGGCGGCGTTGAGCCCGCCGAGCCGCCGCTGGCGCTCCCGGGGGTCGTCCTCGGGAAGAACGTGAGCCGTTCCGGTGCGCCACCGTCCCCGAGTCCGGATGCGGACGCGTGGATTCGCACGAATGTTCCGTACGTAGTGCGACCGGCTGCCGTGCTCCGCCACGATCCAGAACGTGTTCCCCCGGAGGCCGTCTCCCACGGGGTTTCGGACCGAACCGCCCGTGCGCCGGCCAACCGTCTCGAGCAGCGCCCAACCGGGGATGTATCCCGCCACCAGCTTCGCGAAGGGATTGATCCCATACTTGGCGAGCCCGGAGCTGAAGGTCCTCTTGTCCACGAGGAGAGTATGGCGCCGAGTCGGGCTTGGGAGACGCTCCCGCGCTTCGCCAGGGAGGGAGCGATAGCGGGCGGGGTCGCCGCCGCCCTGAGCGGCGCCCCGTCCACCCTCCACGCCGTGGCGACCGGGGGCGATCCCCTCCTTGCGACGCGAGCTCTCGGTTCGATCGTGCTCCGGCACGAACGCCGAACGGTCCCGCTCGTGCTGGCGGCCCTTTCCCTGCATCTCGCGATCTCCGTCGGCTGGGCGACCGTCCTCGCTCTGCTGCTCCCGCGCAAGTACGCGGTGGGCACCGGCGCCCTCGCCGGGGTGGGGACCGCCGCCCTGGATCTGGGCATCATCGGCCGCCGATTCCCGGCCATCAGAGCCCTCCCGTTCCTTCCCCAGGTGGCGGACCACGTCCTGTTCGGTATCACGGTCGGGGCCATCCTCAAGCTCCGCCGGGCCACGGGAACGCCGGCCTTCGACTCGGCGGCCGCCTCACTCGGCTGAGACGAGGCCGGCGAGGTTGTCCAGCATTCGCAGCTGCATGCGGCGGAGCCGGGGGCGAAGGAACATCGAGAGCACCCTTCCGGACAGGCCGCGGGGCAGGTCTGACTCGATGCGGTGCTCGAGAACGCACCCGCCCGGAGCGGCGGAGAGCAGGTAACGGACCCGCATGCGGACACCCACGACGACGTCCTGTTCGACGATCGAGCGGGAGGCTTCGGTCACGGTGGAGTGGGCCGCGACGTCGAAGCCCAGCATGCGCGCCCTGCCGTCGAATCCAGAAGGCGGCGATGCTGTTCGGAGTCGTGTTTCTGCTCGTCACGGTCCTCGGATTTATCCCCGGCGTCACC
>JACDEY010000173.1 GCA_013816105.1 Actinomycetota bacterium | reverse complement strand
CCCGTCACCCCGTAGGGGGAGACGATGCGCCGGAACACCTCCCGGCGGATCCGCGCGGGTGCCCTCTCGTTCGCCTTCTTGGCGGCGAGCATATTCGCCTGATCGGCGAGCGACCATTCCCATTCCCGCTTGTTCAGGAAGCCGAACGCCTTCGGGAACGTATCGTTGTTGAGCGTGGTCTCGATCGTGAAGATTCGGAGATGCTTGGCGAGCAGCCGCCCCATCCGAGCCGCCGACCCGTGCAGGGCCGAACGAGGGGGATCCATGAAAGACCGGGACTCGAGCATCGTGTGGACGTTGTGGTGGTGCCGCAAGCTCCTGTAGGAGCCGAGCCCGACGGGCACGGACTTGTGGCCGCCGTCCATTGGAACCAGGTTGATGTTGACGTAGACGAGCAGGTCCGATTCGGCTGCTCGCCGGTTGATCTCGACGTCCTCTCCTCGTTCGGTCGCGCCGATGTGCGTCATCCCGTCCGGATCCTCGGCGTCGTGGTTGACGAGCGCGTCAGGCCAGAACGAGCGGAACACCCGTTCGCCCACGGTCCGCTTGATCTCCGACGGTGTCATCCGGCGGTGCAGCGAGTTCGCCACTACGAGCCTCACGTCGTCGACGCCCGCACGTGCGGCCAGCTCCAGGACGTGCTCGATGATCCGCCCGCGGATGTCCGGCGTCTGCATCGGCGGCAGCGGGAGGGAGATGTCGTCGAACGCGATCGTGAGTCGCGTTCCCGGCTTCAGCAGTTCCGGCAGCGGCTCGGAGCCGAGCGGGTTGAGGAGCGCATGCCGGATAGCGGCGTTGAGGTCCCGGATGGCCGGGAGCGAGTCGGGCGGATAGACGACTCGGGCTCCCATGGGAAACCGCTGCAGTCGGAAGCCCTCGCCCTCGTGGACGAGCAACGGTGGGGTTCGCTCGTCCACCTCGAGCACGAAACCGGGTCTGCTCACGATCGCCTCGCTTTCATGCCGCTCTGGGGTCGAAGGCCACCTTGACTGTGCCGAGCCGTCCGGCCGCGAGGGCGTGGTCCAGGGCCTCCCGCCACCGGGAAAGGCGATACACGGCCCCGACAACTCCGTCGAGAGGAGCGTCCAGGGCGAGGCCGATGGCCAGGTCGAACGTCGATGCGGGTCCGCCCGGAAGGTCCTCCGTTCCCGCGGCGTACGCCCCGAGGACCTCGAGCTCCCGGAACCACACCGGCGAGAGGTCGGCGCCCGGCCCGGGCATGCCCGTCAGCACGACCCGGCCACCCGCACGGGTCGTCCGCAGCGCGAGCGCAAGCGAGGACCCCGTCCCCACGCAGTCCAGGGCGACGCCGACGCCCCCCAGCAGGTAGGGACCGCCACGCTCGGGAGCCAGGCGGTAAGCGCGCGTCGTCCTGCGCAGCAGGGAGACCGCCTCGCCGGTGCCGACGACGTCCGAGGCGCCGAACCGTCGGGCGAGCTCCTGCTGGCAAGGATGCTTCGCCACGACGAGCACCCGGCCGGCATCGGTGAAGGCGCGAAGGGCGAGCACCGCGAAGAGACCGAGGGTCCCCGCTCCCACGACAAGCACCGACTCTCCCGGAACCGGGCGAGCTCGCAGGACCGCGTGGATCGCGCAGGCGAGCGGCTCGACGAGCACCGCACGCTCGTCGGTGAGGCGGTCGGGGACGGCGTGCAGCTGCGAGCGGTGGGCGACCAGTACGCTTCCCCACCCACCGCCCGTGTCCGCGCAGTACCCGGTCTGCAGCCCGGGGGACAGGTGTCCCCCGGTGATCCGACCGCACCGGCTCGTCGCCCCCGATGTGCAGGCGCCGCACGGCTCCAGGCCCCGGGCCGCGCACCCCAGGACGGGCTCGAGGACGACGCGCGCCCCCTGCGGGAGGCCATCGAGCTCGTCGAGGAGCTCGCCGACGATCTCGTGCCCGGGAACGAAGGGCATGGACACGAGAGGCGAAAAGTAGAGCGACACCTTGCCGGAGATGGTGGCGAGGTCCGATCCGCAGATCCCCGCGAGGTGCGTTCGTACCCGAGCCCACCCTTCGCCGAGGGGACTGGGCTCCTCGCGGTTTACCAGCCGTAGCGGCGCCAGCGGTCCAGCGACCAGGCCGGGAACGCGGTCGCCGAGGGTCCGCGCGGCCACGTAGCGGGGCATCGAACGAAACAGCTCCAGCGCCTGCATCAGGAGACACGCTCGGGTGTCAGGACCCTCGGGGTTCCCCGCGCGGGCCGCCAGTCTTCGACGGGCCAGCGCCGCTTCCGGGCGGCGCGGAACAACGCCACGTCCGGATTGACGGCCACGGGGTTCCCGACAACCCGCAGCAAGGGCAGGTCCGAGTGGCTGTCGGCATAGGCGTACGACCGCTTGAGGTTCGTTCCGGTGCGGGCGGCGTACGCCCGCAGCCATGCCGCGCGAGCTTCGCCGACCAGGGGAGGGCCGACCAGGTCCCCGGTGTAGCGCCCGTCGTCTTCCTGGAGCCGTGTGGCCACGACCTCGTCGAAGAGCGGGGCGAGCGGCCGCGCGAAGCACTCGAGGGCGCCCGTGACGAGCATCGTGCGGTGTCCCGCGGCCTTGTGTTGGCGGATCCGGCGAACCGCCGGCGCCGAGAGGCGGCGAAGCAGCAGCTCTCCGACGTGCTGGTCGACAAGACGGCGCACTCCTTCCGCCGACGCCCCGCGGTAGCGCCGGTAGAAGGTCCGCAGGAACTCGCCCCGGTCGCGTCGCTCCGCACGCAGGTATCCGGGCATCCGAGCGGTGAGCGAGGCGATGCTGAGCGGCCATTCCTCCTGCGAAAGCTCCGCCATCCGCAGCCACATGTACGATTCCACGACGTTGGAGTCGAGCAGCGTCCCCTCCATGTCGAACACGGCAAGAGCCCCATCCCGCGGCGTCACCTTGACCGTCGGATCGGGCCTCCGGGGAGCCACGGATCGCATCCCCGTCGTGATGGCGGGGCAATGCACCTCCTGCAGGTATCGCCGCCAGTCGATGACCTCCGCGTCGAAGGGAAAATCCCGGCGGTCCAATTCCGGGAGGGAGCGAGAGAGATCGAGCGTCCGGTCGTCCGTGTAGAGGACCTCGATCTCGGTGTACTCGCCGTAAAGATCGGCGTAGCGTCGTACGAACTCCAACCGTCCTCGCTCCCGGTCCAGCCGGCGGGCAATCGAACGAACGGTGCCCGAGCGCGGCAGGCGCGTGACGACCCGGTCGGCCGCGTCGAGCAGTCGTTCCCCAGAGCGCAGCCTGGCCTCCACCCGCCGGCGTCCCGGGAAGCGCCAGTCCGGCACGCGAACCTCGCCCCGACCGCGCTCGGTGAGGGGATGCGCTCGAAAGTACTCGCGGACGTTCCCGTACAGCTTTCGGTACGACAGCGGATTTCGGGAGCCCGAGGACACGTGGTAGTAGGCCGGCCCATCCTTGGGGCCGGCTGCCGCGACCGCGAGCATGGCGTTCACGACCAGGTCTACCGGGATCAGGTCCATTACGCCCTCGGGGATGCCAGGGAACTCGGGGATCGCCCCCCGCCCGTAGGCGAGGATGATGGGCTCTGCCATCTTGAAGCCCTCGATCCAGCCCGGGTACGGATGGAATAGGGCGCTCTCGATGATCGAGGGCCGCACGATGGAAAGGGGCAGGGCGTGGGCGGCGGCCACTTCCTCGGTGGCTCGCTCTCCGAGCGCCTTCGTGAAGGTGTAGACGTCGGGCCAGCCCAGCGTTTGCGCGCGGGCCCGCCCGTAGTGCAC
>JACDEY010000023.1 GCA_013816105.1 Actinomycetota bacterium | reverse complement strand
CAACCTGGGCGGAGGGCTCCTCGGCTGGGCCACGTTCCCGTCCGACTACGACCAGGATCCGATCGACGACGGCGTGGTGATCCTGTATAGCTCGGTGCCCGGCGGAGGGACCCCGAACTACGACGAGGGCGACACCGCCACGCACGAGATCGGCCACTGGATGGGCTTGTACCACACGTTCCAGGGCGGCTGTAGCCAGAGCGGTGACCTCGTCGCGGACACGCCGGCCGAATCCTCGCCCGCCTTCCAGTGCCCCGTGGGGCGCGACACCTGCGCTAGCCCGGGCGACGACCCGATCCACAACTTCATGGACTACACGTACGACTCGTGCATGTACGAGTTCACGCGTGGCCAGGACAGGCGGATGGACCAGCAGTTCACGCAGTACCGCTACGGCCAGCTGTAACGACCAGGCCGCGCGGGACCACCTGGGGGCCCTTCGGGGCCCCCCTCTCCTTCCACGGCGCCGGGAGGAGTGGCCGAGTCTCCTAGAATTTCATGGATGGCATCCTCCGAGGCGACCACGTCTCCTCTCCTCGTGGGGCTGAATCCGGTTCAGGCGGAAGCGGTGCTGCACACCGAGGGCCCGGTCCTCATCGTGGCCGGAGCCGGGTCCGGCAAGACGCGAGCGCTGACCCACCGGATCGCCTACCTGATCCGGGAGCACGGGGTCAGCCCGTACGAGATCCTCGCGATCACCTTCACTAACAAGGCCGCCCAGGAGATGGTCGACCGGGTCGAGGGGCTCCTCGGGACGCGGATCGCCAAGGGGATGTGGATCCTCACGTTCCACTCGGCGTGCGCCAGGATCCTTCGCCGCGAGCACGAGCACCTGGGGATTCCAAGCCGGTTCTCCATCTACGACGAGGGCGACACGGAGCGGGTCATCTCCCTGGTCCTCAAGCAGATGAACGTCGACCCCAAGCGGTATCCGCCGCGACAGGTCGCGGCCGTGATCGGCCGCGCGAAGGACAACCTGCTCTGGCCGGGAGACTTCGGGCGCCAGGCCTCCACGCCCTACGAGCAGACGGTCGCCGAGGTCTACGCGCAGTACCAGCGGCGGCTGCGAGGCGCCGGCGCGCTCGACTTCGACGACATCATCATGGAGACGGTCCGGCTCTTCCGCGAACATCCGGAGGTCCTCGAGCACTACCAGGAGCGCTTCCGCTACGTCCTGATCGACGAGTACCAGGACACGAACCGGGCCCAGTACCACCTTGTCAACCTGCTCGCAGCCAAGCACCGGAACCTGTGCGTGGTGGGGGACGCGGATCAGGGCGTGTACTCCTGGCGCGGAGCGACCATCAAGAACCTCCTGGACTTCGAGCACGACTACCCGGATGCGGCGATTTTCGTCATGGAGCAGAACTACCGTTCGACCCGGAGCATCCTCGACGTGGCGAACGCCCTGATCGAGCACAACGTCCAGCGCAAGCCGAAGTCCCTGTGGGCCGAGTCCGACGCCGGCGAGCTTGTCGTGCGCCACCGGGCGGACAACGAGCACGACGAGGCGTGGTTCGTGGTCAGCGAGGTGCAGCGGCTCGTGGACGAGGAGGGCCACCGGTACGGCGACGTCGCCGTCTTCTACCGCACGAACGCGCAGTCCCGCGTCCTCGAAGACATCTTCATGCGGGCCGGCATGCCGTACCGAGTGGTCGGCGGCGTCCGGTTCTATCAGAGGCGGGAGATCAAGGACGTCTTCGCCTACCTGCGCGCGATCGTCAACCCCGGAGACCTGGTCAGCATCCGGCGGGTGATCAACACCCCGAAGCGGGGGATCGGCGAGGCCACCGTGGCGGCTCTCGAGGGCTTCGCCGTGTCCGAGGACATACCGTTCCTCGAGGCCGCCCGCCGCGTGGAGGAGGTCTCGACGCTCGCTCAGCGGGCCAGGGGCGCCGTCCGGAGCTTCGTCGAACTGATCGACCGGCTGAACGCGGTGGCCGCGGACAACGCCGGCCCCGCTCGACTCGTGGAGGCCGCCTTCACGGAGTCGGGATACCTCATTGAGCTCGAGGAGGAGCGGACCGTCGAGTCGATGGGCCGCGTCGAGAACCTCAAGGAGCTCGTGGGGGTTGCGGCGGAGTTCGAGGCACGGAACCCGGGAGGGACCCTCGCCGACTTCCTCGAGCAGGTCGCCCTGGTGAGCGAGCAGGACGAGTACGACGAGGAGGCGGCGGCCGTCACCCTGATGACCCTGCACAACGCGAAGGGCCTGGAGTTCGAGGTCGTGTTCATGGTCGGGATGGAGGACGGCGTCTTTCCGCACTACCGGTCCATGGGCGACTCCTCCGAGCTCGAGGAGGAGCGCCGGCTCGCCTACGTGGGCGTCACCAGGGCCCGCCAGCGCCTGTACCTCACCCATGCATGGAGCCGCTCGCTGTTCGGCGGCTCGAACTACAACCCGCCTTCTCGGTTTCTTGGCGAGATCCCCGTGTCCCTCGTCCAGACCTCTGAGGCCCAGGGCCCCGGACCGTCGTCGCCGTTCGTAGGACCGGCCAGGGAGCGGCCGGCCGTCGTGGAGGGCGACACCGTCGTTCACGACGTGTGGGGGGAAGGGGTGGTCATCGCGGTCACTGGTGGAGGGGATCGCGCCGAGGCCACGATCGCCTTCGAGGACGTCGGCGACAAGCGGGTGCTGCTCGCATACGCCCCGCTGGTCAAGCGCTGACGGTGCTCGCAACGCTCTTCCGCTCGCCGGATATGACCGTTTTCGCAGGTCAACGTTGATAGACTGAGCGATCCCATGTCGCAGACCCGCCGGCCTCCTCCGTTCGATCCGTCTCGCGAGAACGGCTCACTGGACGAAGCCGCCGGGTCCGAGTCCGAGGAGCCGCAGCAGGAGGACTGGCGGCCGGAGACGGCCGAGGCCTGGGAGCGGGCGGCCGCGACGGCTCGTGCCCGGACGCTGGAGCCGGAACGCGAAGAACCGGACGCTGAGCCGGCTGAACACGTGGCCGGGTCCAGTCGCCGGTCTCGCTCCAGCGGTTCCTCCAGGTCGGGCTCCCCGTCCCGGTCCCGGTCCTCGACTCGATCCCGTTCCTCGAGCGGGACGAGGTCGTCCTCCACCGGGTCGAGCCGCCGAAGCAGCTCCTCGGCGCGCCACGGATCCAGCGGACGGCGGCGACGCAGTAGGTCCCGCCGCCGCCCCCGGCGGCACCGCGGGCTGAAGATCACGCTCCTGGTAGTCGGTTTCATCATCCTGGGAGCGGGAGCCGTCCTCGCCGACGCCTACTACCAGGCCTACAAGATCGCCTCACCGTTGGAGGACATCGCCGGTCACCTCAACAAGGCTCGGAGCTCTCTCTCTCGCGGGAAGCTGCCCGCCGGCGACCCGCTCGCCGAGGCGACCCAGCTCGCCGAGCAGGCGCAGACCGACATCGAGAACGCCCGGTTCACGTACGAGCTTGTCGGCCGGCTCCCCGGGTTGGGGCGACCGATGGACATCATCCGCCAGCAGGCCGCGGCCGCGGGCGAGTGGGCGATCGCGGCCACGATCGTCCGGGACATGGTGGTGGAACTGCTAGGGGACCAGGCCTCCGTCCAAGGTGACCTCCAGGCCCTCGAGAACCGCTCCGAGCCGACGCCGCTGCTGCAGGACGGGGTCGTGAACGTCGAGCTTGTCAGGAGCCTCGCCCCGCGCCTCCAGGAGGCCATCTCCCACCTGGAGGCTGCCGACCGGGCGATCAGGGCCATGCCGGACGTCCCCTTCCCGCCGAGGGTGGCGGACGCGAAGGAGCGCGCCCTGGCGGAGTCCACGGAGACCATGAAGGCCGCACGAGACGCCATGTCGGGACTCACCCTCCTCCCGAGCTTTCTCGGAAGCGGGGAGTCCAAGAAGTACTACGTCGCACTGCAGAATCCCGCCGACCAGCGTGCCACCGGGGGCGCCGTGCTCGCCTACGCGATCATCAAGATCGTCGAAGGGAAGGTAACACTGGACCAGTCGGGACCCATCCACGCCATCGACGACGAGAACTTCGGCATTCGAGGGGTGCCCTTCCCGCCGGCGGTCGCGTGGTACCTGAACAATCTGCACGTCAACCCCAGGCTCGCGAACGGCGCGAACTACACCCCCAACTTCCCGGTCGTCGCGTCCACATGGGCGGCGATGGTGGAGAAGGCGACCGGCGAGCACATCGACGGCGTGATCGCCCTCGACCCGACCGCCATCGCTTACGCGCTCGGGGAGAACAATCGCATCCAGGTGCGCTCATACCCCGAGGACATCACCGGCGAGAACGTCGTGGACGTGATTACGAACGGCCAGTACCGCCTGGAGAAGGAGCTGCAACCGATCTTTCCCGGAGAGCTGATCGCCAAGGCATGGCCGAAGCTCAGCGACCCGCGCCCCCTCGTCAAGAAGGTGCAGAAGCTGGGAGAGGGCCTGCGTGAGAAGCACATCCAGATCTGGTCGCGGGACCCGCAGCAGCAGGCGCTGATCCGCAAGCTGAACTGGGATGGGGAACTGGAAGCGGGGACCGGCGATTACCTGTTCCTGGCGCACAACAAGCGCAACGGTGGAAAGGTCGACTACTACCTGGAGCAGGCGATGACCTACAACGTCACGATCAAGCCTTCCGGGGACGTCAGCTCGGAGTACCGGGTGACCCTGACCGGGGAAGTGCCTCCCGGGGAGCCCCCCTCCATCGCGGGGCGGAACGGCTACGGGCTGAACGTCGCGATGGAGAGCCTGTACGTGCCCGATCGCGCCCAGTTCACGAGCGTCGAGCCGACGGGGGAGATCGCCTTCGACACGCGGCCGGACGACTTCATCTCACACGAGGAGGCGGAATTCCTGGTCCTCACCCGGCCCGTGGAGGTTCGCCCCGACGATCCCCAGACCGTGGTCTTCCGATACGAGCTCCCCGACGTCGTGCGATCAACCGAGGCGGGAGACGTCTACGAGCTGCGGATCCAGCACCAGCCCATGGCCAACCCGGCGACCTTCGTCGTGAACGTGACGCTGCCGAAGGGAGCGGAGGTGGTTCCGACCGCCGGATGGTCGGTGAGCGGCAACGTGGCCACCTACGACGGCACCTTGACGTCGGACCGCATCCTCACTCTGGTGTTCTGACCACTCAGAGCCACCAGAGCAAGGCCACGATCAGCAATACCACTCCCACGACGAGCGGCGCGACGACCCACGCGAGTCCCAGCCGTCCGCGAACCGGGCCTAGGGAGCCGACCCTCGTCCACGGCTTGACCCCGGGCGGTCGAAAGCGGATCCGGCTAGAGGACATCCTGAACGCCAGTATAGGAACGGCTGGGGTCTCCAAAGCTGCCCATCGCCCGGGTCGCGATGGCGGTGTCCGGCACCCGGTAAGCTTCGTGCCCTATGGGAGGGACCCATCGGATCGTCATAGCCAAGCCGGGCCTCGACGGGCATGACCGGGGCGCGAAGATCGTGGCGAGGGCGTTGCGCGACGCCGGCTACGAGGTGATCTACACGGGGCTGCACCAGACCCCCGAGCAGATAGCCGAGACCGTTATCCAAGAGGACGCGGACGCAGTTGGCCTCTCCTGCCACTCGGGCGCGCACATGACGCTGTTCCCGCGCGTCGTTCAGCTCCTGCGCGACCAGGGTGCGGACGACGTCGCGGTGTTCGGCGGCGGGATCATCCCCAGGGAGGACATCCCGAAGCTCAAGGAGCGCGGCATCGAGGAGCTCTTCACGCCCGGCACGCCGACCCCGGCCATCGTCGAGTGGCTCCGCGGCCGTTTGAGCGAGAAGGCGAGCTGACGCTTGGACCTGTTCGAGCACCAGGGCAAGGAGATCTTTGCCCGCCACGGCATCTCGCTTCCGCCAGCCGCCGTCGCCGAGACGCCGGAGGAGGCCCGGCGGGCCGCGGAGCGCTTCGGCGGGAGGGCCGCGGTCAAGGTGCAGGTCCAGATCGGGGGGAGAGGAAAGGGCGGCGGGATCGTCCTCGCCAAGTCACCGCAGGAGGCCGAGGAGTCCGCCCGCAGGATGTTCGAGCGAGGTTTCGGGGGCATGGCGGTCACGCGCGTCCTCGTTGAGAGCCTGGTCGACATCGCGTCGGAGTTCTATGCCGCGCTCACGCTGGATCGTTCACGGGGGACGTACATCGCGATGGTCTCGTCGAAGGGCGGCGTGGACGTGGAGGAGATCGCCCGCACGGATCCAGCGACGATCCGTCGGGTCGCCGTCGACCCCAGGATCGGGCTCAAGGCGTATCAGGTGCGCTACCTCACCGGCCACCTCCCGGAGGAGGCGCGCAGCGGGACCGCCTCGTTGCTCCCGAAGCTCTACGACGTCCTGATCGCGTCCGACGCGACCCTCGTCGAGGTCAACCCCATGGCCCTCCTGCGGGACGGCACGGTCATCCCGCTCGACGCTAAGGTCACCGTCGACGACAATGCCCTGGCTCGGCAGCCGGAGGTCGCCGCCCTTCGTTCCAGCTTCCCGGTCGACCCAACGCAGGCCCGCGCGAACGACGAGGGCCTGCAGTACGTGAAGCTCGACGGCGAGGTCGGCATCATCGGCAACGGCGCCGGGCTCGTGATGTCCACGCTGGACGTGGTCACGCAGGCGGGGGGGCGACCCGCGAACTTCCTCGACGTGGGAGGAGGAGCGAGCGCGGAGATGATGGCGACGTCGCTCGAGGTGGTCCTCTCGGATCCCGCCGTCCGCTCCGTCCTGGTGAACATCTTCGGCGGCATCACGCGTGGAGAGGTGGTGGCGCGCGGGCTCCTGGATGCGTTGGAGCGGGTGGACGCGGACATGCCGATCGTCGTCCGGCTGGACGGCACGAACGCCGAGGAGGGGCGCCGCATCCTGGAGGAGGCGGCGAATCCCCGGATCGTCCCCGCCCCCACGATGCTCGAGGCGGCGGCCAGGGCGGTCGAGCTGGCGCGGACCTCGCCGGAGGGAGTCCACGGGTGAGCATCCTCATCGACGAGACGACCAGGCTGCTCGTTCAGGGCATAACCGGGAAGGAGGGCGCCTTCCACACGCTGCGGAACCGGGATTACGGCACGAACGTCGTCGCGGGAGTCACGCCCGGCAAGGGTGGACAGGACGTCGACGGCATCCCGGTCTACGAGACGGTCGCCGAGGCCGTCGATGCGACCGGCGCCGACACATCGCTCATCTTCGTCCCCGCCCGGTTCGCGGCCGATGCGTTGTACGAGGCGGCGGATTCCGGAGTGGAACTCCTGGTGCTGGTCACCGAGGGGATCCCGGTCCTGGACATGGTCTCCGCCGTCGGATACCTGCGCGGAACGTCCTCCGTGCTGCTGGGCGGCAACTGTCCCGGTCTCATCTCCCCCGGCAAGGCCAACGTGGGCATCATCCCGGGAGAGATTTGCATGCGGGGATCGGTCGGGCTGATCTCGCGGTCCGGGACGCTGACCTATCAGATCGTTCATGAGCTCACCCAGCGTGGGATCGGGCAGTCCACCTGTGTCGGGATGGGCGGCGACCCGGTTCACGGGATCGGCTTCGTCGACGCGCTGAGGCGCTTCGAGGCCGATCCGGAGACCGAGTCGGTGGTGGTGATCGGAGAGATCGGCGGCAGCGACGAGGAGCAGGCGGCGGCGTTCATCTCGCAGGAGATGACCAAGCCCGTGGTGGCCTACGTCGCCGGCCTGAGCGCTCCGCCCGGGAAGCGCATGGGGCACGCCGGAGCCATCGTGACAGGCTCGTCGGGGACGGCCCAGGCGAAGGTCGACGCGTTCGAAGCCGCCGGGGTCCGCGTGGGGCGCAATCCGACGGAGGTGGCGGCGCTGGTCGCCGCCTGACCGAAGGTGAGCGGGCCGGGCGGCGATCGACGCGGCGCCGGAACGTGGAGCATTTTGAGGAGGGCCGCCACGGGGGCGTGCATCGCCTTCGTGGTCGGCCTGGTTCCGGCGCTCGCCGTCTCGCTGTCCGTCTACCTGGTCAGCGACCCGCGTACCACCGTTCCGCAGGCGATGAGGCTCGGAGGACTTCTATTCCTCTGGTTCCACCGCGTGGACGTCTCGCTTCACGCTCGGTTCCGGCTCGGCCCCGAGTCGGGCGCCCCCGAGCCGGGCATGCAGCCCGGCGTGCCCCTCACCGTCACGCTCGTCGTCGTGGCCCTCGCGGGGACGTTCCTGGTCGTGTACCTCGTGGTTCGCGCCGGTCGAGGGGCGGGGCGGTCCGTGGAAGGCCCGGGCTGGGCTCGGGGGATGGCGGGCGCTTCGGTCGCCCTTCCCTACGCCGCCCTGTGTCTGGGGCTCGCCGCGGCCCTCCGCTTTCGATCCGCGGTTCCTGCCAACCCGGTCCTCTTCGGTCCTCTCGAGGTCCGACCGTCGCTCCTCGCAGCGCTGCTCTGGCCGCTCGGGATCGCGGCCGTCGCCGGGTTCGCCGGAGGCGTCCTCTCGGACGCGACCCACCGGTGGCCCGATCGGGCCTGGACTCGCTTCGTCCGCGGGGGGCTCGCCGGTGGTTGGGGCATGTGGCTGGCCGGGCTCGCTCTGAGCCTCGTGGGGCTTCTCGTGTTCGCGGCGGCCGAGCCCTCCGTCACCGGGAACTTCCTGGGCGCGATCTTCGAGCGTGGAGCGCTGCGCGGCATCACCGTGCTCGCGCTCCTGGTGCTTGTCGCTCCTACGCTCGCCGTCTGGGGGCTGATCGCCTCCCTGGGGGGCTGCGTCGGCGTTTCCGGGTCTGCCGCGGCCTGCCTGATCTCCTACGCGCGTTTCCCGGCCGGGTCACGGGCGCCGGACGGGCCCTTCGGCCCGTTCTCACGGCTCGATGTAGTTCCGCCCGAGCTGTTCCTGTTCCTGCTCGTGCCCCTACTGGCCGTGCTCATCGGCGGGTCCATGGCGGCCCGGCGATCGGCGGCGAGAACCCGGACCGAGGGGGCGATCGCCGGGGCCGTAGCGGGCGTCGCCTTCTCGGTCCTCACTCTCGCCGCCGCAGTCCTTTCGACCATGGTGCTGGGCATCGGCGGGGGCGAGGCGATCGGGCTCGAGCAGGTCATGTACCGGCTCGGCCCCGACATCCCAACGGGGCTCCTGCTCGCGCTCGCCTGGGGCGTCATAGGTGGAGCTCTGGGTGGGGCGGGGAGCGTTTCCCTCTCTAGCCGACGGGTGGCGGACCGGGCGGGGGCTGGGTAGCAGTCGGGGGCAGGGCCAGCTTCGACTCCTGCCACTTCATGTACCCCCCGTAGGCGATCGCCAGAAGGAGAACGAGCCCGACGAAGGCTCCCCAGGCAGGCGAGTTGGTGACGGCAACTAGGAACTTGATGAGCCCGAACAGTACGGTTCCACCGGCCAATGCCGCAGCGACCGTCGCCGACGGAATGTTGAGATTCAGGTTGACCCCAGCCACCTGCATGCCAATCCAGACGACGAGCGCCAGCGAGAGGAGCGCGGCCAAGACACCGAGGAAGCCGCCGCTTCCGCCCCAGGCGCTGAAGTCACACTTGACGCCGGCGACCTCAAACCCGAAGTCGGGGCAGGCGGATTGCCACGGCAGGAACGTGACGATGAAGAAGAGAAGCCCCGCGCCGAGGAGGATCTTGTCCGCCGTGCTCAGCTTCGAGAGGTCCATC
>JACDEY010000172.1 GCA_013816105.1 Actinomycetota bacterium | reverse complement strand
AGGACGGCCCCAACGACGACTGATCCGGGCCGGTCTTCAGATGGCAGATAGGGAGGACGACATGGATCGCCAGCCGCAAGACCGAACACCACGAAGCGGGCCGGGGCGCAGGGCCGCCGCAACGCTGCTTGGTCTTGCGGTGGCGGCGGTGCCCCTGACCAGCGCATGCACCGCGGGGGGCGGCTCGGATGCCACCTCCCCGCAGGGAAGGACAACAACCCCGGTGGCAGAGACGATCGCTCAGCCGGTCGTTGCAGACTTCCCCGTGGCACCGGAAAGCGAACGGGTCGATCTCGCCGTGCCGACGTTCTCCGACCCAACCAACATCACCAACCCGCTGTTCCCCATATCCAGCCAGGAGTCGGTCCTGCTTCTCGGCCGGGTGGACGACCTACCGTTTCGGACCGAGGTGACGCTCCTGCCTGACACGAGGATCATCGAGTGGCAGGGCCAGCAGGTCGAGGTTCTCGTCTCCCAGTACGTCGCGTTCCTGGGCGGGCGCATGCACGAGGTCGCGTACGACTTCTACGCCCAGGCCGACGACGGATCCGTCTGGTACTTCGGCGAGGACGTCTTCAACTTCAAGGACGGCGTGATCGTGGACACGCACGGCACCTGGATCGCCGGCAAGGACGGCCCGGCCGCGATGATCATGCCAGCCGACCCGAAGGTCGGCGATGTCTACCGGCCGGAGAACATTCCAGGCTTCGTCTTCGAGGAGGTCACCGTCAAGGCCGTCGACCAAACGCTGGACGGCCCGCTCGGCCCCATCCAGGGGGGGCTCGTCATCGAGGAGCTCCACATGGACGGGAACACCGAGGACAAGACCTTCGCCCCGGGCTACGGCGAGTTCTACACGGCCGGCGGCGGTGACGTCGAGGCGCTCGGCCTCGCCGTACCCACCGACGCGGTCTCCGGTCCCGAACCACCGGAGCTGGAGACCCTGTCGAGCGGCGCCCTCGAGGTCTTCGAGGCAGCCGAATCCCAGGATTGGACCACCGCTTCGGGCACGGTGGAGAGGATGACCGGAGCCTGGGAGACCTTCAGGGCCGGGGAAGTTCCGATCATGATCGAACCCCGGTTCACAAGTGCTCTCGAGGCGCTCGCCGATGCCGTCCAAACCCGCGACGCGGCACGCGCCCGTCAGGCTGCCATCAACGCGGCTCAGTGGAGCCTGGACCTGCAGCTGCGCCACCGGCCCCCCGTCGAGATCGACATCGCCCGCTTCGATCTCTGGGCTGCTCAGCTCATCGTCGACGCTGCGGCGGGGGACGCGGCCTCCGTCAACGGCGATTTCTTCACCCTCGACTACATCCGGGACCGAATCCTGCGTACGTTCGAAGGCGCTGACGCAGCTGGCATCAACGCTCAGCTCGAGGAGCTCCAGGGCGCCGTGGGCGACGAGGAACTTCCCGCCGCGGCCGAGGCGGCCGGGCAACTCCGAGCCAGCATCGCCGGCCTCGCACCCGCCCGGTGACGGCGCTCAAGCACCGGACTTCCGGAGGACCCAGATGTTCTCGGCCGGCCACCGGCGGGCCCACTCGAGCGGAGCGTGGAAGTCGTAGGTCGTCTCGGCGTCCGGAGCGGGTCGCAGCTCCACCAGGTCCTCCACGACCAGGCCGCTCCGGCGGAACAGACGGATCCACTCGCCGTATGGAAGCTGAAAGGAAACCTCATCTTCCACCTCGATCCGGTGAAGGGAGAAGTACTCCAGTCGCAGCGTCTCACCGACCCCCTCCCCGCCGCCCGGCCAGCAGATGTCCAGCAACGGACTCGACATGTTGAAGGCGAACAGGCCTCCGGGACGAAGGATTCGCGCCGCCTCCGGAACGACCAGTTGCGGATCGCAGAACGAAGTGGCTCCGTGGTCGCAGAACACCACGTCGAAGGCGCCGTCGGCGAAGGGCGTGGATTCCGCGCTCGCGTGGACGAGCGGAGCGTGCACCCCCGTCTCCGACATGAGACGGATTGCGTGGTCGAGCTGTCGTTCGGAGAGATCGAGCCCCACGGCGCGAGCCCCTCGTCGGGCGAGGCGGATCGTCCACTGGCCGGCCCCGCACCCGAGCTCCAGCACCCGCTTGCCGCGCACGTCTCCGAGCACCCGGAGCTTCTCTTCGGGGATCCCCCAGATGAGCTGCGGACTGTGGGTGCGCTGGTAGTCGTCGCTGGTCCGGTTCCATCCCACCCGATTGATCCTCGCGTGGCTCGACAGGGCCATTCGTCTCCTCCTCGAAGGGGTCGGGGTTCGGCGTGAACCAGCGCCTCCCGATCGTCCTCCCTACACCGCGAAGCGCACGTGCAGTACGTCTCCCTCGCGCACCACGTACTCCCTTCCCTCGACGCGCAGCCGGCCCTTTGCGCGGGCCGCGTCCCATCCGCCCGCGGCGATCAGGTCGTCGTAGGAAACGACTTCCGCGCGGATGAAGCCCCGTTGCAGATCGCTGTGGATCACCCCGGCCGCCTCCGGAGCGCTCGCGCCACTCCGAACCTCCCAGGCACGCGTCTCGTCCGTTCCCGTCGTTAGGAACGTGATCAGGTCCAGGGCCCGGTATCCGGCCGCCACGACCCTGGGCAGACCAGGCTCGGCCACTCCGAAGGCCTCCAGCAGCGAGTCGGCTTCGCCCCGCGGCATGCTCGCCGTTTCGGCCTCGAGCGCCGCCGAGATGCCCAGGGTGCCGGCTGGGAGCGCTCCCGGGAGGGTGCCTCCTTCCTGCATGTTCGCGACAACGACCCATGGCTTGAGCGTCAGGGGCGCCAGGCTGCGAAGCTCCAGGAGCTCCTCCTCCTCGAGGTCCGCGTCGCGCAACATCGTTTCGTCGGACAGCGCCTCGAGGGCGCGCTCGAGAGCGTGCAGGGTCTTCGCCGCCTCGGCCGGGGCCCGGCCCTTGGCGCGCTTCTGCGCACCGGCAAGCGCCGATTCCACATTGACGAGATCGGCGAGCACGAGATCCGTCGTGACGCTCGAGAGCTCCGCGGCGGGCTCGGCGTCCGGCCCAAAGGCACGCAGCACGAGGCAGAGCGCATCCATCCCGCGAAGCGCAGCCAGCCCCTGGGCCGACGTGCCTCCAGGAACGTCCACGAAGCGGACCTGTGCGGCAACGATCCTCGCGGACCCTTCGACGCGGCCCAGCACCCCGAGGCGGGAATCGGGGACGGGAACCACGGCCTGATTCGAGCGTCCGCCGGCGGCGCCGGCCCGGGTGAGCGCCGTGAACAGCGTCGACTTCCCCGCGTAAGGCGCGCCGACGAGACCGATGTCCTTCACGGAGGCCGGAGCCTAGCAGCCCCCGCTACGGGTCTGGGAGAAGACCCGCCTCATGCAGCCGGACCAGCGCCGAAACGACGTCCGGGTCGAACTGCTTGCCGGAGGAGATCTTGAGACGACGAATGGCCTCCTTCTGCAAGAGCCCTCCACGGTAGGGCCGGTCGGTGACCATCGCGTGAAAGGCGTCGCAGACGCACACTATGCGCGACTCGATCGGGATGGCGGACCCGGCGAGTCCGTCGGGATAGCCGCGGCCGTCCCAGCGCTCGTGCGAGGCTCGGATGATGACCCGGACCGGCTGGAGGAACGGGACCGGCTCCAGGATCTGCGCCCCGATCTCGGGATGGCGGCTCATGATCCTGCGCTCCTCCGGCGAGAGCGGCCCGGGCTTGCGGATGATGTCGCTCGGGATGCCGATCTTGCCGATGTCGTGGAAGAGCGCTCCGAGCTCGAGC
>JACDEY010000022.1 GCA_013816105.1 Actinomycetota bacterium | reverse complement strand
TCATCGTGTTCGCGTCGAGCGTCCGCGCGACCTCGAAGATCCGCTGCAGGGCCAACGAGAATCCTTCGGCGTTGAGGATGGCCGCCTGACGGTTGCCCTCGGCGTTGAGGATGGCCGCCTGACGGTTACCCTCGGCGTTGAGGATCGCCGCTTGCTTGTTCCCCTCGGCCACCGTGACGGAGGCAGCCTTCGCGCCCTCCGCCTCGGTCACGACAGAACGCCGCGTCCGCTCCGCCGACATCTGGCGAGTCATGGCCTCCAGCACTCCCGGAGGAGGGATGATCTCGCGGATCTCGACGTTCGTGACCTTGACGCCCCACCGCTCCGTGACCTGGTCCAGCTTCGCCCGCAGGATCTGGTTGATCTCGTCACGCTTGGCGAGGACGTCGTCCAGTGAGATGTCCCCGATGACGGCGCGCAGCGTCGTCGCGGCCACGTTCTGCGCCGCGCCAGCGAAATTCCCCACCTTCACCACGGTCATCCCCGGATCGACCACCTTGTAGAAGATCAGGAAGTCGAGGGCGATCGGCGCGTTGTCCTTCGTGATGGAGTCCTGGCGGGGGATCTCGAGGTACAGCTCGCGCAGGTCCACCGACACCGCCCGGTCCACGAGCGGGATCAGCAGCACGATGCCGGGTCCCTTCGTGGCCAGGTACTTCCCCAGCCGGAATACCACCAACCGGTTGTACTCGCGCACGATCTTGATCGCCTGCGCGAGGAAGAAGATGAACAGCACGAGGGCGACGCCCAGCGCGATCAGCAATCCCTGACTCATTCCTTCCCTCCTTCGGGAGCGCTCGAAACCATCGGAGCTTCGGTCGTGCCTGGGGCGGCGACGTCCACCGGCCGGTCGGCGGGCACCACGCGGACCCGAAGGCCGTCCACCCGTGTGACGCGGACCCGTCGGCCCCGCTCGAGGGGTCCCGCGTCCGATGTGGCGGTCCACTCCTCTGCAGCGACGAGTACCACGCCGGTCGGATCGAGCGCGGTGACCGTCGTCCCCTCAGCGCCCACCACGGTGGATGTCCCTGACACCGTTCGGGCCCCCCGCATGCGGATGGCCGCCCGCACGACGACCAGGAAGAAGATCGCGGCGAAGGCGGCCACGGGAGCGATGACCCAGGGAGAGACTCGCGCCGTCGGGACCGACGGGTCGAACAGGAACAACCCGCCGAGCACGAGGGTGACGAGGCCCGCGCCGGTGGCTATCCCGGTGCCGGGGAGCTTGAGCTCCAGCAGGAAGAAGGCGACGGAGGCGACGAGCAGGATCAGGCCGAGGAGTTCCACGGGGAGCATCCCGAGCGCCATGACCGCCAGGATCAGCATGATGCCGCCCAGGACCCCGAGGACCCCGCCGGGAACGAAGAACTCGATCGCGACGAGGGCGATGCCCAGGTAGAAGAAGATGAACGCGAGGTTCGGGTCGAGGACCGTATGCAGCAGCGAGACGCCGAGGCCCATGTCTCGTTCCTGGACGGTCATGCCGGTCGTTCGGATCTCCACCCGAGCGCCGCCGGCGAGTTTCACCGTCGTGCCGTCGAGGTCGCGAAGCAGGGACGGGACGTCGTTCGCGACGTGGTCGATTATCGCGATGTCCAAGGCCTCCTCCGCGGTGACGCTGACGGACTCCCGCACGGCCCGCTCGGCCCAATCGGCGTCGCGTCCTCTGCGCTCTGCGATCGAGCGGATGTATGCGGCCGCGTCGTTCTCTGCCTTCTTGAGCTCGATGGCTCCGGACACACCCACGGGGTGGGCCGCGCCGACGTTGGTTCCCGGAGCCATGGCTGCCACGGGGCAGGAGAGCAGGATGAACGTGCCGGCGGATGCGGCGCGCGCCCCCTCGGGGGCAACGAAGCAGATCACCGGGACATCGGCGTTGAGGACGCTCTGGACGATCGCTCGCATTGCGGAATCGAGGCCACCAGGGGTGTCGATGGTGATCAGGACGGCGACCGCACCCTCGTCGGCCGCTGCCTCGATCCCGCTGTGCACATACGAGGCGACGAACGGGTCGACGACGCCGTCCAGGGACAGAAGCACGATGGCGCCGCCTCGCTCCTGGGCCGAGGAGGCGCCGCCCGCCGCCATGCCGAGGATCGGCAGGGCCGACAGGATCAGCACCCTCCAGAGCTTCCCGTTCACCTCCAGAGATCATCCCACCCGGAGCGAAGCAAGGATGGGCCGCCCCAAGCAGGAGCTCGATGGGGGCGGATAATGAGTGAACGGAGGATGACATCGGACAGCTGATGAAACGTCGCCAAACTCCGGGGCGCCGGGGTCTCGTATACCTGTGGGAGGTCATGCATGACCTCTGGTCATGAGGGCCCGCTGTCGTCCGAGGTGGAGCAGAAGCTGATGTCTCAGATGGTCGCTGGTGACGAAGACGCTGTGCGGGCCCTCTACGCGCGATTCGGCCGTCCGATCTACTCCCTGGGCCTTCGTCTCCTGGGCAGCCGGGAGGCGGCCGAGGAGCTGACACAGGACGTCTTCCTCACGGCCTGGCGAAAGGGAGGCCGCTACGATCCGGCCCGTGGGCGCCTGTCCACCTGGCTAATGACCATCGCCCACAACATGGCGGTCGATCGCCTCCGTCACGACCGGGGGACCGGCCGGCCGGCCGTCCTCATGCTGGAGGAGATACCGGAGCCCGCCCTGGCCGACGAGGAGGACGCCCTGATCGAACGCGACACCGCTGAGCGAGCGCTCGCGCTGCTATCGGCGACCGAGCGACAGCTCCTGTCCAAGGCATACTTCTCGGGCTGGACGGCGCGTGAGATTGCCGAGGCGGACGGCATCCCGCTGGGAACCGTGAAGACGCGCCTCCGCGCCGCCCTTATCAAGCTTCGGAGACTCGAGGCGGAGCACGCGCGCACGGTCGCCCGTGCCTCCGAGGGAGGCGCTTCGTGACCTGCGACGGGGTGCGGGACCGCCTGCCCGAGTTCGCGCTCGGTCTGCTGTCGGTGGAAGAAGCTTCCAGCGTCGAGCGCCACCTCGAGTGGTGCGCCGGATGCCGAAAGGAAGCGGAGGAGATGCACGAGGGTCTCGCCTGCGTGGGCCTCGACCTACGGCCAGCGGATCTCCCTCCCTCTTTGGAGGAGAAGGTCGTCGAGCGCGTGACCACCGCCGCCGGGCGACGGAGGCCCCCGCGCCGCAAGGGGATGCGGGTGCTGGTGGCGACCACCCTTGCGGCCGTGCTCGCCGCTGTGGGATCGCTCGGGTGGGCGGTCGCGGAACGAAACCGAGCCGAGGACTTCAGGGAGACGGTGGAGCAGCAGAGCGATCGCCTCGAGCAGATCCGCGAGTTGGTCGAGAGCGCGGGCGGGCGGCGCGCGCAGCTCCTGCCGACGAGCGGGAACGCCGGGGAGGGGACCGCCGTCGTCATTCTCGGTACCGAAGGTCAGAACCAGGCCGCCTTCGTCGAGGTCGTGATGCCGGGGTACGACCGTGGTCCGTACACGGTCCGGCTGCTCGATCGCACCGGGCGCACCCGACTGTCGGGCCAGCTGTCCCCCAGCAACGGTGGGTTGGTGCTGTTCCAAGAGACGGGGCGGGACCTCGCGACGGTGACCTCGGTTGCCGTACTCGACGCGAACGGGTTGAAGGTCCTCGGCGGTCCGGTCCTCGGATCCGTCTCCGACTGACCGGTTCGCGCGGGCATGATCCGGAACCCCCGTGGCGCTCCCGACCTGACGCCGGAGGCTAGGGAGAGAGACGCTCCGCCAGATACTTCAGCGCCTTCGGATACCGGTACTCGATGCTCATGTGCGTGGCGTCGAACAGCTCGAAGAAGACGTCCGTGACGCCGACCCGCTCGAGTTCCCGGCGGAAGGCCTCTGCGCCGAGATCGAGGAAGTACTCGTCGCGCTTCCCCGCGTCGATGTAGATAGCCTTCATCGAGCGGAGGTCCTCCGCGTGGTCGGCGGCCATGCGGACGGGGTCCCACGCAAGCCACCGTTCCCAGACCTCGGGCACGAGGCGGCCGGTGGCCGGCTCGAACGGCAGCCGAACGGTGCCGTCCTGGTCGGCCGAATAGCAAGCGGCCATGCACCAGTCGTTCAGGGCATGCTCGTCGCCATCCTTGGAGAAGGCCGGACGGCTGCGGAAGTCCGCCCAGAAGGTGTCGAACGACCCCTCGTAGTGATCGCGCAGAAGGCGAACCGTGTCCCGGAAGGCCGGGAGGTAGCAGACCTCGAAGAGCGCGTCGCCCGCGTGAGTAGCGAGGCCCCCCCAGAGGTCGGGTCGGAGCATGGGGGTGACCATCGCCCCGTATCCGCCGCTCGACTTGCCGGCGATGCCTCGGTGATCGCGGGCGGCGAGAGTACGATAGCGGGCGTCCACCCAGGGAACCACCTCGTCGCACAGATACGTGTGGTAGTCCCCCGTGCCGGGCGAATCGAGGAACTGGCTGCCACCGAGCTTCGTCCAGCAGTCGACCCAGACGACGATGCACGGCGGAGCCTCCCCGGACGCGAACAACTCGTCCGCGAGCTCGGGGAGGTTCTTTCGGAATGGGCTCCTGTTCCTCCACATGTCGAGCTGTCCCGTGAGGCCCTGGATCTGATAGACGGTCGGGTAGCGTCGCTGGGTTTGGTCCTCGTATCCGGGCGGCAGGTACACCCAGAGAGGTCTTTGGTGGGGGTCTCCGAGGGGATTCCCTCGGAGGGCCGCGCTATCGAAGACCTCTTCCTCGAACCGTCCCGCGAGCTCGGTGGACCAGGGCAGCATGGGTTCCTCCTTCATCGGTGGGCTCCCGATACTCCCACGCAGATCTACTGGCCGCGGCCCGTAGTATTGCCCGCGGTGCGCATCGGTCTCTCTCTTCCCCACTACGACTTCTCCTTCCCGGACGGAGACCGTGTGACCTGGGACGGCGTCCTCGATGCGGCGCTCCGCGCGGAGCGCTTGGGCTTCGATTCGCTGTGGATCTCGGACCACTTCTTTCTGGACATGAGTCGCTACGGCGCCCCGGGAAGGCTGGCCGGCTCCATGGAGCCGTTCACGACGCTCGCCGCCCTCGCCGTCCAAACCGAACGCGTGCGACTGGGGACCCTCGTTGCGTGCGCGCCGTTCCGCCACCCCGGCCACCTCGCCAAGATGGCGACCGCGATCGATCTCCTGAGTGGCGGCCGCCTCGACCTCGGTCTGGGCGCCGGGTGGTACGAAGCCGAGTTCGAGGCTTTCGGCTATGCCTTCAGCTCGACGGGCGAGCGGTTCTCCCTGCTCGAAGAGTACGTGGAGGCGATCGCCGCTCTCTTCGGGAAGGGCCCCGTCGACCGCACGGGCCAGCACGTGCGTCTCTCGGGCGCGTACAACCATCCCGCCCCGCTTCAGGAGGGCGGCCCACCGATCTGGATCGGCGGCAAGGGAGGCCGCAGGCAGCTGCGCCTAGTAGCGCGACACGCCGCTGGTTGGAACACTGTGTGGCGGTGGACGCCGGAGGCGCACGCGGAACGAGTCGAGGTCCTCCGGCGCGCGTGCGAGGAGCGCGATCGCGATCCCGCGAGCGTCCGCCTGTCGGTTGGGCTCTACACGCTTGTCGGCGAGGACGAGCGAGATCTGGCGGCCAGGTTCGCCCGGCTGCAACGGTGGGCCCCCGGTGGCGCTCTCGACGGGACGCGCCTGGAGGACTACTCGCGGGACAGTCTGACGGGGACACCTCAGGAGTGCGCCCGCCGCCTCGCCCGTTTCGCGGAGAACGGGGTCGAGGAGGTCATCGTTGCGCCGGCCTCGCTGCCGTTCGCGGTGCACGACTGGTCCATGGTGGCGCTCGTCGCCACGGCCCTCCTGCCCACCGTTCGTGACCTGTAGGCGACTACGCCGACGACGTGGAATTTCTGGACGCGGCCCTCACGGTCCTCGGCGAGGAAGGGCGGCCTCTTCACTGGACGGTTGTCCAGGACCTCGCGCTTCGGCGCGGGTACCTGGATCCCTTTGCGCAGCGTGACATCAGGAAGCACCTCCTGGCCGCACTGGCCCGAGGCGTGAGGGACGAAAGGGTGCTCCGGCACGGCAAGGGGGTCTTCGCCCTCGCGGGCACGCCGCCGACCCCGGAGGGCCCGAAAGGGATGGCCTAGCGATAGCGGATCTTCGAGAACTTCATCAGCTTCTCGAAGGCGTGGTGAGCCTCGACCCGTCGGTAGGTGCCCGAGCGGGATCGCATCACGATGGAGTCCGTGACCGCTCCCTCCTCCAGATAGCGAACCCCCCTCAGGAGCGCCCCGCCGGTCACGCCCGTGGCGGCCACGAACACGTCCTGGCCCGAAACGAGGTCGTCGGTACCGAGCACCCGATCCGGGTCGAGGCCGGCCTCCAGGAGCTTCTGCCGCTCTTCGTCGTTCCGCGGCCAGAGCTTCCCCTGCATCCCGCCGCCGAGGCACTTCAGCGCCGCCGCCGAGATGACGCCCTCGGGCGTGCCGCCAACCCCCATCAGGAGGTCGACCCCGGTGCCCTCCTGGGCAGCCGCGATCGACGGCGCGACGTCGCCGTCCGTGATCAGGAAGACCTTCGCGCCCGACGCCCGAAGCTCCGAGATGAGCTCCTGGTGCCGATCCCTGTCCAGGACGACCACGGAGACCTCCTCCACCGGTACGCCCTTGGCCTTCGCGGCGCGCCGCACGTTCTCGGACGGCGGCGCCTCGATGTCGAGGCCGCCGGCCACGTCGGGACCTCCGGCGATCTTGTCCATGTACACCGCGGCGCCCGGGAAGAACATCGTTCCCCGTTCGGCCACCGCCACGACGGAGATGGCGTTCGGCATGCCGAGGGCGGTCAGCCGCGTGCCCTCCAGCGGGTCCACGGCCACGTCGACCTGAGGCGGGTCGCCGTCGCCCACCCGCTCTCCGTTGTAGAGCATGGGCGCCTCGTCCTTCTCTCCCTCGCCGATGACGACCACTCCGTCCATCGAGACGGTGTCCAGCATCACCCGCATGGCGTCGACAGCGGCCCGGTCGGCGCTCAGCTTGTCACCGCGGCCGATCCAGCGACCGGCGGCCAGAGCGCCGGCCTCGGTGACCCTAACGAGCTCCAGCGCCAGGTTCCTGTCCGGTGGTGTTTGCGGAGAGGTGGGCCGAGTGCCCTCGTCCGCGGTTCCGGCTGCCTCCAGCTTGGGGTTCTCATCAGTCATGGGCCGGCTCCCTCAGAGACTCGAAGATGCTTTCCGCTGGGGCACCGTCGAAAAGGATCGCGTGGACGAGGGCGAGAAAGGGAAGCCTGAGCCCCTTCGAGGAGGCGAGCCGGTGGACGTCCCTCGTGGAGTCGACGCCCTCCACCGTCATGCCGCGGCCCTGGAGCTGTGCGAGCGCCGCAGCGGGCTCTACGCCCTCGCCAAGCAGCTCACCGTAGAGACGATTGCGCCCGCCCAGGCTGGTGACCAGGGTGTCGCCCAGACCGGCGAGGCCTCCGACCGTCTCGGGTCGCCCACCCAGTCCCACCACCAGTCGCATCAGCTCCTGGAAGGCCACCGTGAACAGCGCAGCCTTGGCGTTCCTGTGGGCGACCCCGGAGAGCTTCCCCAGCCCGTCGAGCATGCCGAGCCCGATGGCCGCCACGTTCTTCGCGACCGTGCAGTACTCGAGGCCGAGGAGGTCGTCGGTCACGGACACGTGGAAGGTGGAGGACCGGAACGCGGCCGCAACCTCCTCCGCCGCCTCCCGCCCCCCCGCCGCCAGGATCGCACCGGTGTGGAGCCCCTGCGCCAGCTCCGGCGCGAGGGCGGGCCCACCCAGGGAGGCGACCCGCCGATGCCCCGCCTCTTCGGAATAGACCTCGGACATGCGCCGGCCGGTTTCCGGCTCCAGCCCCTTCGCGACGCTCACCACGAGCGGAAGGGAGCCGGCACCGTCCCGCACGAGCCGGGCCAGCGTGCGCGCACCGCCCGAGTGGGCCCCCATCACGGCGATGTCCATGTCCTTCGCCGCCCTGCCGAGGTCCTCGGGTCCCATCACAACCAGCGAGGCCGGGAGGTGCTCGGGAAGACCCGGATGCCGCCGCTCGGTGGTGAGCGCGGGAAGCACTCCGGCGTCGTAGGGCCCCGCCCAGAGGACGGTTTCATTCGCGTTGCGGGCGAGGTGCATCGCGATCGCCGTTCCCATCGCCCCCGCGCCGAACACGGTCGCCCTAGCCACGAGCCGAAAGGATAGTCCAAGCCCCCCGGCCCCTCAGGGTCACCACGGCTCTGTGGGAACATTGCCGCCCATGGCCCGTATCGATCTTCACACCCACACCATCTACTCAGACGGGACGTTCATCCCCGAGACCCTCCTCCGGCTGGCTGCCGAACGAGGGCTGGACCGGGTTGCGGTTACAGACCACGACACGACGGTCGGGCTTGCCGAGGCGTCGGCCGCCGGCCGGGAGGTGGGGGTCGAGGTCGTCCCCGGCGTGGAGTTCTCGACGCTGTACAACAGGGAGGGCGTCCACATCCTCTGCTACTACATGGACCAGGCGCACCCGGAGCTCCAGGTAGAGTTGCGGCGGCTTCGGGACGACAGGTTCCTCCGCGGGGAGCGCATGGTCGAGAAGCTTCAGGCCATGGGGTATCCCGTGACGTTCGAGCGGGTCCGGGCCATCGCCCGAGGTGGAAACATCGTCCGGCCCCACGTCGCACAGGCGCTGGTGGAGGCGGGCGTGGTGCCCACTCTCAAGGAGGCGTTCTCCGAGGAGCTCATCGGCTCCGGCGGCAGGGCGTACGTCGAGAAGCATGCGCTCAATCCGCTCGACGCGCTCGCCCTGATCCACCGAGCCGCCGGCGTCTGCGTGTTGGCCCACCCCGGGACCTGGCGTGAGACCAAGCCCGTCCCACACTCGCTCATCGACGAGCTGGCGGATGCCGGGCTCGACGGGATCGAGGCGTCACATCCGGAGCACACCCCTGAAGTCGAGGGCCGGTATGTGGAGATCGCCAATCGACTCGGGCTCTTCTTCACTGGATCTTCCGACTGTCACGGGGATCGTTACGATCCTCCCCGCCTCGGGATGCGGACGACGCGGCCCGACCAGTTCGAGCTCCTCCTGGGAAGGGCCGCCGAGCTCAGGTCGGCTGCCGCCAGGAATTCCTAAGGGCATGGGACGACAGGACTTCGGGGCGCCCGGCCGGATGCTGGCCGCTGCGGTCAGGGCCGACGGCCGCGGAGAGGGCCGCCGCGCTGCCTTCGAGGTCCGGAAGCTCGTGCCCCCCGGTCATCTCCTCCACTGCCCAGGACAGCACGTCGCGCATGGAGAGGATGCCCACGAGCTGCTCGCGCTCCATCACGGGGAGGTGCCGGACGCCCGCCTCACGCATGAGACGCGCCGCCTCGGCGACGTCCGCGCGTGGGTCGATCGTGACGAGCTCCGTGGTCATCCGATCGGCGAGCTGGGTGGTGGCCGGATCCAGACCGTCGGCGACCAACCTCACGAAATCGCGTTCGGTGACGATTCCCGCCGCGCCATGGGGCGCCGTCCCTTGGTCCGGTACCCGCGGTGGGGTCGCTCGAAGTTGTAGAAGCGCAGCCAGGCGGCGAGGTCGGCGTCGATGTCCGCGGCGGAGGTGTAGAAGCG
>JACDEY010000021.1 GCA_013816105.1 Actinomycetota bacterium | reverse complement strand
GAACCAGACCCTCGCGACCATCACCATCCAGAACTACTTCCGCATGTACGAAAAGCTCGCCGGGATGACGGGAACGGCCCGCACGCAGGCGCGCGAGTTCGAGGAGGTCTACAAGCTCAGCGTCGCCGACATCCCCACCAACCAAGACATGATCCGCAAGGACGAGCAGGATCTCATCTACAAGACCGAGGATGCCAAGTGGAACGCCGTGACCGAGGACATCATCGAGCGGCACGAGGCCGGTCAGCCCGTCCTGGTCGGCACGGTCTCGATCGAGAAGTCGGAACGGCTCTCCGGCTACCTTACGCGCCGCGGCGTTCCGCACCACGTGCTGAACGCGAAGCAGCACGAGAAGGAAGCGCAGATCATCGCCCAGGCCGGGCGTCTTGGATCGGTGACGGTCGCGACCAACATGGCCGGACGAGGCGTCGACATCATCCTGGGCGGAAACCCCGAGTACCTGGCGCGCCAGGAGATGGCGGCGCGCGAATGGGACAACGACCGCTACCTGCTTTTCGACATGGATCCGGAGGAGCGGGCCTCCTACGAGGAGGAATACGGGCCGATCCACGAGAAGTACAAGGCCGATACCGACGCCGAGCACGAAGAGGTGGTCGGTCGCGGCGGGCTCTACGTCCTCGGGACCGAGCGTCACGAGTCGCGACGGATCGACAACCAGCTCCGTGGGCGGTCGGGCCGGCAGGGCGACCCGGGTGAGTCCCGCTTCTACCTCTCGCTGGGCGACGACCTCATGCGACTGTTCGCCTCCGAGCGGATCGGCCGCGTGATGGAGCGGCTCAACTGGCCCGAGGACGAGCCCATCACCGCGAAGATGGTGTCACGGGCGATCGAGACCGCCCAGAAGAACGTCGAGGAACGCAACTTCGAGATCCGCAAGAACGTCCTCAAGTACGACGAGGTCATGAACACCCAGCGCAAGGTGATCTACGAGGAGCGGCGCAAGATCCTCGAGGGGCGTGACCTCAAGGACGAGGCGCTCTCGATGGTCTCCGAGATGGTCGAGGCGACCGTCGCCCGCTACGTGTCGAAGGACATCTACCCGGAGGAGTGGGACCTGGAAGGGCTCGCGACCACCCTCCAGTCGTCGCTCCCGACGCGCCTCACCAAGCAGGACCTAGAGGGGATCGACGACGCCGAGCGGATCCGCGAGATGGTCCTCGAGGACGCCGTTCGCTCCTACGACGCCAAGGAGGAGCAGCTCGGGGTAGACGAGCGGAGCGGGGTGACCGTCCTGAGAGAGCTTGAACGAATGGTCCTCCTCTCCATAATCGACAACAAGTGGCGGGACCACCTCTACGAGATGGACTACCTGCAGGAGGGCATCGGCCTGCGGGCCTACGGGCAGCGGGACCCGCTGGTCGAGTTCCAGCGCGAGGCCTACGACATGTTCCAGGAGATGAAGGACGCTATCCGCGACGAGTTCGTCCGCTACATCTACCGGGTCGAGCTGGTGCGCCAGGACGAGCCCGCACGCCCGCGTCCGCAGCGGATGGTGGCGCGGCATGGCGACGAGGGGGCGTCGGGAGCCAAGCCGGCGCCCTCACAGGCCTCCGGGGACAAGGTGCCGCGGAACGCGCCGTGTCCCTGCGGTTCGGGCAAGAAGTACAAGAAGTGCCACGGCCTGAGCGCCTGACCCATGAGCGAATACTCAGACCGCATCGAGGAACTGACTCGCAGGGTGGCGAGCGCGAAGGAGTACCTTTGACGTCGAGCCCAAGCGGGAGCGTGCTCGCTCCTTGGAGGCCGAGCTCTCCCAGCCGGGCGTCTGGGACGACTCCTCGCTCGGTCAACGCCTGACCACCGAGCTCTCCCGGCTGAACGCCGACATCCAGCGCGAGTCCTCACTGGTGAAGCAGGTTGACAATCTCCTAGTCCTGGAGGAGCTCCTGAGCGGGGAATCCGACCGTGAGCTTCAGGCGGAGCTGACCGCGAAGCTGTCGGCGCTGGAAGCGGAGCTCGACCGCGTGGAGCTAGCCAACCTGCTGTCGGGGGAGTACGACGCGAGTGATGCCATCGTCAGCCTGCACGCGGGCGCCGGCGGCATCGATTCACAGGACTGGGCGGAGATGCTCCTGCGGATGTACCTGCGCTGGGTGGAGCGCGAGGGCCTGGAGGCGGAGCTCGACGAGGTCGTGCCGGGCGAGGAGGCCGGGATCAAGGGCGCCACCCTCACCATCAAGGGGACGAACGCCTATGGCCTGCTGAACGCCGAGCGCGGCGTCCACCGGCTGGTCCGTCTCTCGCCCTACGACCAGGCACACCGGCGCCACACATCCTTCGCCAGCCTGGACGCCATACCCCTGCTTCCGGAGGAGGTGGAAGCCCTCGAGATCGACCCGAAGGAACTGCGGATCGACGTCTACCGCTCCTCGAGCGCGGGTGGCCAGTCGGTCAACACGACCGACTCGGCCGTTCGGATCACCCACCTGCCAACCGGCATCACGGCGGCGTGCCAGAACGAGCGCTCCCAGCTGCAGAACCGGGCCGTCGCGATGCGGATCCTGAAGGCGCGCCTCGCCGAGAGGGCCCGCCGGGAGCGGGAGGAGAGGATCGAGAGCATCCGTGGGGAGCAGATGGGCATCGAGTTCGGGTCGCAGATCCGATCGTACGTCCTCCATCCATACCGGATGGTCAAGGACCACCGGACGAACCTCGAGGTGGGCAACGTCGACGCCGTTCTCGACGGCGACATCGACCGGTTCATCGAGGCGTTTCTTCGCTGGCGGGCGACCGGCGGCGACGGTTCGACCTAGCTAATCCGCGGCGTTCTGGCCACGGCGCACCCGGCGCCTTCGGGCCCACAGCCACGCCATGGCGGCGAGCGCGACGACCCACGCCCCCACCGAGATGGCCAACCCGAGCCCGATCGCGGTGTCCCGGTAGGTGAGCCTGACCTCGTGCCCGCCGGGAGGCACACGCACACCCTGAAGGAGGTAGTCGACCCGCTCGACCGCCACCGGGCGTCCGTCCACCGTCGCCCGCCAGTTCTCGTCGAAGACGTTGCGGACGACGAGCAGGCCCGGCGCGGTCGCGGTGGTCCGGATCCGAACGTCCTCGGGGTGGGCCTCGCGGTAATCGGCGGAGCCCCTCGGCGCCGCCGGCCCATCGGGAGTCGGCAGGGGCGGCCCTCCCTCGACGATGGCGGTCCTCGCCGGATCGAAGGTCGGTCGCAGAACGAGGTCCAGGGCCTCGGTGGGGGAGCCAGCCACCTCAGTCAGGAACACCATCGACGCCCTGGGCTGCGGATGCGCGAGACGGTATAGCGCGTAGCGTTCCTCCGTGGCGACTCGCGAGGCGCCGGGCGGGGGCTCCGCCGTGGCCGGGCGGATCACCCATTCGACGCCGAAGAGCCGAAGCATTGGCGGATGCAGCGTCTCGAAGCTCGCCGAGTTGTAGTAGATCGGGGTCTCGTCGACGCGCCTGACGAGCCTCCAGTAGCGGTCGATCTGGACGGGCGAGTAGCCGAGCACCTCGTCGAGTCCCAGCAGTATCGATCTACCATTCTCGTGGTGGGCCCAGTCGGCCGCTCCCTGCCGCGTGAGGAATCCGCGTTCGATCCCGGCCGTCAGGCCCGGGTAGAAGGAGAGGTACCGGCCGTAGCTCCCGGCGTTCTCGAGCATCGCCCGGCCGATGGGACCGGGCGTCAGATAGTCATCGGGGTCGATGAAAGGGCTGCGGAACTTCGCGAACGCCGAGCTCTCCGCGGTCTCCGACGACGCCTCCTCCAGGCGGTTGGGGGCCGCCTTCGAGGGTCTGCTCGTCTGCACGATCAACCCGGTGGTGACCAGCTCCACGGTCAGGAGGGCCACCAACCCGGCTCCCGCCCACGCCCGCCCTCGCGCCAGGACCAACAGGAGCGGGAGGGCGCACACGGACGCGAGCGCGAAGATGCCGTACTGCGCGGGCCGGCTCCCGGCCGCCAGCGGGAGAAGGACGAACAGGAGCACGGCCGGGAGAAGCCAGAGCAACCCGATGGACGCTCCCCTCCAGTGCGGGTGACTGCGGTCCACCCATGCCTGCAGGCCGTAGGCGGCCATCGCGGCGAAGACGATGAGCAGCGGATAGCGAAACCGGACCGGAGAACGAAGCCACAGCTCACCGAACCCGACGTCGAGGGCGAAGTCACGGATGGGCCTGGCGAGGACGATGGCCTCCAGGTTGAGCAGGTACGCGAGGAGCCCCACAGACGCGAAGGCCAGAGCCGGGGCCCGCCATCTCCGCGAGGCGAGGGCCGAGGGCATGAGCAGGATCGCGAGGGCGCCGACGTAGCCACCCGGGGCGCGTGCGAACGACGTGGCCCACCAGGCCTCGACCCCCCGCTGGGCGAAGGGGGGGTCGTTGGGCGTGCCGGAGAGCGCGGTCGCGAGCCGGGCCAGCTCCTCGTAGCCCTGACCGATCGACGTCCGGGGGAGAAGAGCCAGGCGGGGGACGAGCACGGCCGCCGAGAGGATGGGAAGCGCCACGAAGAGGGCGCCCGCGAGAAGGGCCGCCGCGGCGAGGCGCCGTTCCCCGGCGCGGATCTGGCGGAGGAGCCGAACGGTGACGTACAGGCCGAGGATGAAGGTCGCCATGAGCAGCCCGTGGGTCAGGTGTGCCCCCGCGACCTGCGACCAGGCGAGGGCCGTGACCCCGCCCCATCCCAGGAACCCCAGCGTGGTCCGGCTTCGGAGGTAGTGCGCCGCCCCTGCGAGTGCGACGGATGTCCACGCCAGGAATCCGGCGAAGGGCAGGGAGAGCACGACGGAAGCCCCGGTCATCGCGAGCGAGAGGGTGAGCCCTCCGGCCGTGGACGCGACGCGCCCCAGGCCCTCGGCGCGGAAGAACAAGTAGAGGCCGAGGCCCGCGAGGATCGGGTTCAGCACGATAAGCAGGCCGATGGCCCGCGCGCACGAGGTGAGTGCGAACAGCGCCATGGCCGGCAGGTACAGCCACGCCGACTGCGGGTCGGAGGCGAATGGCACGCCACCGAACTGGTGCGGCAACCACGTCGGAATGTGCCCATTCGCGAGGGACTCTCCGAGGAAGCAATACCGGGGAAGCCAGAAGGAGAGGAGGTCCACCTGCTGGTTCGTGAGCTTCGGGTCGAGCCAGAAGCGATTCATCACGACCAGGACGGCCGCGACGATCAGCAGCGGTCCCGCGAAGCCCTCCAGGGAGGGGCGGGCCTTCCGCCGGCCGGTGGAGTCGTCCGCCGACGTCTCGGGCGGGGGCTCCCGCCGTTCGATCGTCATGGGAGGAGAGGCTACGTGCCGGCGATCCGAAGCATCGCCCGCGGCGCCCGGGCGTCCGCCGGCTTGTAGGCCTTGAAGATCATCTCCGAGGCGCCTACGTACTGCACGTCGAGCACGGCGAGCCCGAGGCCCTCGATGATCCGCCGGAGCTCGGCTCGCGTGTATGGGTTTATGTGCTCCGTGGCGTACCCCTGGGGAAAGACCTTCTTGTAGAGCCCTTCGAGCGCGCGCCAGGTCCATCGCCCGTAGTCGGGTGTCCCGAGTACCAGCATTCCGCCGGGGGAGAGCACCCGGACCATGTCCGTGAGGTCGACCTCCGAGCGGGCGATGTGCTCGATGACCTCCGAACAGATCACGGCGTCGAAGGTCTCGTCCTCGAACGGGAGGCGGGAGAGCGATCCCTGCACGAGCGCCCGTCCGGGGGACCTTAGCCACCGAAGCTTGCGGATCTGCATGTCCAGCCCGACCGCTTGCGGCAGACTCTGAAGGATCCGACTCGAGCCGCAGCCGATGTCTAGGATGCGCTGCGACCCGTCGACCATGCCGCGGATGACCCGGAACCGCGCGCGCTGCCAGTAGCGCTGGAGGGGGATCCAGGAGTCGAACGCGCGGTGGTCGTAGTCGGCCGCCTTGACTGAGTTCCGGAGCGCCAGCAGCCGCCCGATGGTGCCCAGGTAGCCGGCCGACAGCTCCGCCAGCCGCCCACCCGTCCACGGCCGCGGCGCCCGGTAGAACAGTGGGACCTCCTGGATCTTCCACCCCTGACTGAACGCCCGGACGATGATCTCCTGCAACGCGTCCAGCCCGGTGGCATCCACAGGCCCGATGTCCTGGAGCACGCGCCGCTGATACATCCGGAACCCGCTCGAGAGGTCGCGGTGCGGCAGGGCGAGTGCGGTGCGGTAGACGCGGTTCAGCGCCCGGCTGGCGAGCCGCCTGGAAAGGGGCATGGCCGCGTACGCTCCCGGGACGTAGCGAGAAGCGATGAGCACCTCGGCGCTTCGCCGCCGCAGCCAGAGCGTTCGGATGAACTCCGGATGGTGGGAGAAGTCCGCGTCCATCGTCACCACCCAGCGCCCTCGGGCCGCCGCGAGCCCGGCGTTCAGCGCCCGGCCGTAGCCCGGCTCCGCGACGGTGACGACGCGCGCCCCCGCTTGCTCGACGAGCGCCGCGACGGGCTCGCTGTCGGGTAGCGCCACGACGATCTCCGTGGGGCCCGTTACCGTGGACGCGAGGACCCTCGAGAGCCGGGGTAGCAGGCGCCCAAGGCTGTGCTCGTCCTCCCACACGGGAATGACGACGGACAGCTCGGGCTCGGTGGGCACGGATTGCGGCATTGGTCGCTCCTCGGCCGGGATTCTAGCGAACGCAGTCGGCGCGGTGGCGAGGTCGTTTCGAGGGACGGATGGCTTTGCTAGGCTGATTGGACTTCAAGCCGCCCCCTTCTCTCGATCTCAGGTCGAAGCGTGATTCGAACCGAGAACGTCTCCAAGGTCTACGATGGTTCGCATCCCGCCCTCGAGGATGTGTCGGTCGACATCGTCAAGGGCGAGTTCGTCTTCATCGTTGGCCCATCTGGCTCGGGGAAGTCCACCTTCATTCGCCTGGTACTCCGGGAGGAGGAGCCCACGAAGGGCGAGATATTCGTGGCCGGCAAGAACATCAACAAGATGTCGCCCTGGAAGACGCCCTTCCTCCGCAGGAACATCGGAACGGTCTTCCAGGACTTCAAGCTGCTTCCCGACCGTACCGTGTTCGACAACGTGGCCTTCGCCCTGGAGGTTATCGGCAAGCCCCGGCACGTCGTCGACTCCAGGGTGCCGCAGATCCTCCAGCTCGTCGGGCTCGGTGACAAGCTGAAGAGCTACCCCGATCAGCTCTCGGGCGGCGAGCAGCAGCGGGTGTCCATCGCCCGGGCGTTCGTCAACCGGCCGCTCATCCTGCTGGCCGACGAGCCCACGGGGAACCTGGATCCCTCCACGTCGGTCGGCATCATGAGGCTGTTGGACCGGATCAACCGTACGGGAACCACCGTCATCATGGCGACCCACGACAACGCCATCGTCGACGCCATGCGGCGTCGGGTGATCGAGCTGGACGAGGGTCACGTCGTTCGTGACCAGGCTCGCGGGGTGTACGGATATGGCGCCTAGGTTCGACTACTTCTTCCGCGAGACCGTGAACGGGTTGCGGCGCAACGGCCTGCTGGCGTTCGCCACGGTTTCCACCGCGTTCATCGCCCTCTTCCTGCTGGGCGGCGCCCTGCTCGTGCGCCAGCAGACGAACATCATGGTCGAGCAGGCCACCGCCAACGTCGACGTGTCCGTCTACCTCCGCGACGATGTGAGTCCCTCGCAGCAGCGGGAGCTCAACACGATCCTCCTCCGTATGCCCGAGGTCTCGATCGTTCGCTACGAGTCCAAGGACGCCGCCTACGACCGGTTCAAGGTCATCTTCGAGGACCAGCCCGACCTCGTGAACAACACCTCACCGGACGCCCTGCCCGCATCCTTCCGGGTTCGGCTGGAGAACCCCGAACAGTTCGCGGTGGTCGAGGCCCGGCTCGCCGGTCAGCCGGGGATCGACAACATTGTGGACCACAGCGAGTTCCTTGAACGGCTGTTCGCCGTGACGCGCGTGTTCCGCTGGGGCGTCTTCGCCCTGGCGATCGTAATGCTCATCGCCGCGGCCGTCCTGATCGGCAACACCGTTCGGATCGCCGTGTTCAACCGGCGCAAGGAGATCGGAATCATGCGCCTGGTGGGCGCCACCAACTGGTTCATCCGCATCCCGTTCCTCATCGAGGGGGTGCTGGAGGGGCTCCTGGGCGCGGGTGCGGCGATCCTGGCGCTGTTCATCCTGAAGGGCGTGTTCATCGACGGGATCCGGGCGCAGTTGCAGTTCCTGCCGCTGATCGGCTCGGAGGCGGTGACGGGGGTCGTGCCGTGGCTGCTCCTGATCGGCGCGGTCGTATCGGTGATCGCGAGCCTCGTTGCCATGCGCCGCTTCCTCGAGGTCTAGGCCGGCATCGGTGCCGAGCCACCAGTTGGCCGGCGAGTCGCGGTCCTCCGACCGGACAGTCGCAACGAACCGCCGCGCCCGCCACGACTTCATCATCGAGGAGAGCTTCGAGGTCGGCATGGTCCTGACCGGCGACGAGGTGAAGTCGCTCCGTGAGGGGCGGGCGGTGCTCGGCGACGCTTACGCGCGTGTGGACGGCAACGCCGTGTGGATCGAGAACATGCACATCCCCCCCTACGAGATGGGGGACGTTCGCCGCCACCAGTCGAAGCGTTCGCGCAAGCTGCTGTTACACAGGGAGGAGATCCGGCGGCTCGTCGGAAAGACCGCCGAGCGAGGGCTGACGCTCATCCCCCTGAAGATCTACTTCACGAGGGGCCTGGCGAAGATGGAGCTCGGCCTGGGGCGGGGGAAACGCCAGTTCGAGAAGCGGCAGGCACTCGCCGAGCGCGAGCATCGCCGGGAGATGGAACGGTCCTTCGCCGACAGGAGCGCCCATCGCCGGTAGTCGCCTACCAGCGGATGATCCGGTTGAGCGGTTCGGCCCACAGAGGCGGCGGACGCCGTCATCGACAACTCGGACCCGGCTCGCCCGACCGTATACTGGAGGGACTGACAACTGCATACGGGGGTGAAATGGCTTCGACCTGGGTGTGGATCATCTGGGGGAAGCGGGCCGAGGTTCCGGATGCCTCGTTAAAAGCCGGATCAGAAACAAGTGCCGACAACATGGCGCTCGCTGCCTAATTAGTTAGGTAGCCGTCCCCCGCGGGGTGTCTGCGCCCGCGGATCGGACGTCGCGAGCAGACTCACGGAGGTGGCTCCGCCCGGGGGCCGCCGCCGGAAACCTTACCCGGGCTGGTCACGAGGTCCTCCGCCGGTGGGAGCCCCGTGGCGAGACTTCACCACTGGCTACGCCCGTAGAAGACCCAGAGGGTCGCTCAGGGACGCGGGTTCGAGTCCCGCCACCTCCACTTTGAATCGGCTCTCGGCTCTTCTGAGCCATGCCAACTACGTCTTCGTGCCGGCATCGGCGCCGTTTGAACGATGTAGGAGAAGGGCTTCGACCCATGCGCCCGGCACGCCGCAGTCGTGCCCCAGAGACAGGAGGGTGTGGAGATGAAGGCTTTCGCCATCGAGGAGCTCGGGCGATCGGGCTCGGTGCAGGAGGTTCCCGTTCCCGAGCCGGCCGAAGGACAGGTGCGGATCAGGGTCGCTGCCGCGGGGCTGAACCCGTTCGACATTGCCGTGCTGCAGGGCTACCTGAAGG
>JACDEY010000171.1 GCA_013816105.1 Actinomycetota bacterium | reverse complement strand
GTCCGGACCCACGTCCAGAACATCCTCACCCGGCTCTCGACGCACACGAAGGTTCAGGCGGTGACCCTGGGCATCCGGCAGGGGAAGATCACGCCGGGCGGACCAGGCGAGCCGCGGTCCGAGCCACGGCCCCGGAGCGCCAGCGCGAAGAAGACCTAGCGGGTTTCCCGGTGGAGGGTGTGACCGCGGCAGTTCGAGCAGAATTTCTTGAGCTCGATCCGGTCACGATCGTTTTGCCGGTTCTTGACCGTCGTGTAGTTCCGATGGCGGCACTCGGTGCAGGCCATGGTGATCTTCGGACGGTTATCGGACTTCGCCATCTCACACCCTTCCGTGATTCGGTCGTAGCGGCGGGTGGACTCGAACCACCGACACAGCGATTATGAGCCGCTTGCTCTGCCCCTGAGCTACGCCGCCTCGGATCGCCAGTCTACCGAGTGCCCCAGGGACACCACCACGCGGGGGAGCTGGAGGCGGGAATCGAACCCGCGACCCCGGACTTACCATGCCCGTGCTCTGCCGACTGAGCTACTCCAGCGGGGGCAGCAGACAACCCGGCAGACAATCTCTTCGACCGTCTCCGCTGCCGTTGCCCAAGTCTAGCAACCGTACGGTCTAGTCAAGTCTGCGGGTAGAGATGGCGGAACAAGGCTCCGGTGATGGAGCCGTTTCTCGACCAAACGGTTGGCGCGGTGGCGGTTCCTCGGGGCGACTCGCTGACCTACGCGGACTCACCCGTCATGGTGGCCCAGGCAACCACGTGCGTGCTCCCGGACGAGGGGGGCCGGGCGTCATGCTAGACGCGGGGTCCCGAAGGCCCCGTAGCGGAAGCGACGTCCTTCCCGGCCCCTCCACCTCCCGCGACCTCACCGCTCGGTCGTGTCGTGTCAGGCTTGACCCTGGCGGACGGGCGACGTCGATCTGGTCGGGTCCTGCTTCGGCCATGACGCGCCCGTCCGTCCTCACCAGCGAGCCGGATCGAAGGGCGCCTGGTCCCGCAGCATGGCGAAGGCGACGCGGTTCGCCCGGTGGCCCAGGGCGCAGGCCACCACCCCCGGTCGCTTGCCCCGAGCCTCGAGCTCCTTGGCGTCGCGGGCGAAGTCCGGGTGGCCATCGCGCAGGGCTCGACCGAGCTCGATGATGGCCTGGCGGAGCTCCACTTTGCCCTCCCTCGAGATCTTGGTCCCCTCTCTGCTCCTCCCGGAAGACTGGTAGAGCTTGGGGACGAGCCCGGAGAGCCGGTAGACCTGAGCGGAGGTCCGGAACCTCCCCGGGTCCCCGATCGCCGCCCCGTACATCGAGGCCCTCACCACCCCCACCCGAGGGATCGTGGTGAGGATCGCCGCTGGCGTGCGGCCAAGGACCTCCTCGAGCTCCCGCTCGGTCTCGGCGATCTCGGCATCGAGCAACTCCAACAGAGCGACGTCGGCGGCCAGGATCCTGGCGTGCACATCCCGTTGCGCTGCGGGCAGCTCCAGGGCCACCCGGGCCGCCTCGAGCACCTGGGAGGCCCCTCGACACCCGGACCCCCCGATGCAGGCAGAACCTCCGCAGGCGCTCCGTCCCCAGGCGGCGGACGCGGCCGGGATCCATCCCCTCCGCTACCAGCAGGCGGCCGAGCTTGGTGTCGAGGACGTGCCGGAAGCACCCCGACAGTCCAGGGAAGACGAGGTCGAGGCCCTTGTGGATGTGGTTCTTGAGGGCGGTTCGAGCCTTGATCCGGCGGGCACGGTGGGCGGCGAGCGCGGCCTGGGCCCCGAGAGCATCGTCCGTTCCTGCTGCGGGGCGGCCCTTGCCCCGGATGAGGAGCTCGGCGATGGCCCCGAGGTCCCGGGCGTCGGACTTGAGCGAGCGCAGGAGGTCCTGGGCCCGGTTCTCCTTGACCTGGGCGGGGTTCAGCAGGGCAACGGCCAGTCCCAGGTCGAGGAGCCTGGCCAGAAGGACTTGGTGGTAATGGCCGGCCTGCTCGAGGCCGATGCGGGCCCACCGGGCTTCCCGTTGCACCTCTGCGCCCCTCACCGCTTCGGTGAAGGAGTCGAGACCTCGGTCGTTGAGGGGGAAGGTGAACGGGGAGCGGATTACCTCCCCCCAAAAGTCACAGATGAGCGCCGCGGCAGTGTGCTTGCCGACATCGATCGGGACGGCGAGGAGACGTTCCGGCGGGATCCCCCGGACCCGTTCGACGAACTGGCCCTGCAGCTGACCTCCGATGTAGCCCATGGCCACCTCCTTTGTGTAGGGGGCTCATCGGGGTCGTTCATCTCATCCGATGAACCCCAGGTGGTGGATCTGGGTGAGGTGTATCAGCGGAAGCCCGAAAGCTCGAGTGGCACCCTCGGCTTTAGTGCTCAGGCCGGGGAGGAAAAGTCCTCCAGAAGGACCCGGGCTCGCTGCGCCATGATCAGGTTGCCCTTCCGCTCGAATCGCTCGACGGCCTCCTCTACTGCCATCCGGGCGTCGCCCGCCTTCCCGGCCAGATGGAGTACCTCGGCCAGATCGAGCCAGGCCTGGCCTTGGTGGTCGATCTCGTCGGTCCGCTCGATTATCGCCACGGCCTCTCGGGCGATCCGCTCCCCCTCCTCGAGCTCGCCGCGCCGGGCCAGCACCTTCCCCATGACCGTCCGCCAGCCCGACTGGGCGCTCCCGTCATCCGGGTTCGCCGCCTCCTTGCTTGCAAGGAGATAGCGCTCCGCCTCTTCGTACCGTCCCTGCGTGTACAGGGCCTCGGCCAGGAACGCCGCGATGGAGGACAGCCACCCCTTCTCCCCGATCTCCCGCAGGTAGTCGAACGTTTCCCGTAGCTCGCGCTCGGCCGCTACCGGATCACCGGCCAGCATCTCCAGCGGCCCCGTCTGGAACGATATGTTCTTGGCCGAGACGTTGGAACCGAGGTCCTCGAGGATCGCCCGGGCTTCCTCCTCCATCGACCGAGCCTCGTCGAAGCGGCCCCGCATGGCGACGAACGACCCCAGGTTGCGAAGGATCTGCGCCCGGTCGTACCTCGTCTCCGCTTTCTCGAGCGCCTCCTCGCACCGCCGGATGCCCTCCGGCGCCGGCGTGGTCCCCCAGAAATCCACGGACAGGTGCCAGTTCTGGTAGGAAGAGGTTCGCACGCGGTCGCCCGCCCGGCGGGCATGGGCCCGCGCCCGCTCCACCGGCTCCCGCATCGACGCCCACCGAGCCTCGATCCAGTGGCTGTTCGCCAGGGCTCCCCACGCGAGGACCAGCCCCTGGTCGTCGCCCAATTCCTCGAACAGGCGGATCGCGCGCCGGGCAAGCTCAGCCCCTTCCCGTGTGGAGTATCCCTCGTTGGTCGCGAGACGGAGCTCCATCTCGGCGAGGAGGGCGTACATCTCGAGGCGGGGATCGCCAGCGGCCGCGGCCTCGTGGAGCGCCTCATTCAGGTATGTCTTTACGTCGGAGAGCCTCCCGAGGTGGGACATCGACGCGCTGAGGTCCGGGATGAGCTCCAGGCGCACCGGATCGCCCGGTGGCAGGAGGCGACGGGCCCGCTCCAGGAGCGTGGTCGCGGCCGCCACATCGCCGCGGGCAGCCGCCCTCCGGCCGGCTTCAATCAGGAGCTCGGCCGCCCGGCGGGCCACCGCCCGGTCCTCCTCCCCGACCGGCCCCAACTCCTCCCGGTACCGGTAGGCCTGCTCCAGGTGGTAGGCGATGATCTCCTCGTACTCGGCGGCCCGGTCTCCGGCCGCCCGCTCCAGCCACGATGCGA
>JACDEY010000170.1 GCA_013816105.1 Actinomycetota bacterium | reverse complement strand
GCCATACCCCGCTCCGGGCTCGCCTCCAAACTCGGTGGGCGGGGCCGATTCCGGCGTCCGCACCCGGTTCTTGCCATCAGCCTTCGCCTGGAACAGCGCGAGGTCCGCGTGGCCCACGAGCTCCCGGGGGCTCGAGGCATGAAGCGGACCCTGGGCGACGCCGACGCTCACGGTGATGCTTCCGATCACCGGCAGGGAGGCCTCCTCGACGGCGAGGCGCAGGCGTTCTCCAGCGGCCACCGCGTCGCCGAGCTCGCAATCGGGAAGGATCACGCCGAACTCCTCCCCACCTATGCGGCACACGACGTCCTCGCGCCGGCAGCTGTCCTTCGTGATGCTGGCCACCGCCTGGAGCACGCGGTCGCCGACGAGATGCCCGTAGACGTCGTTCACGCGCTTGAAGTCGTCGATGTCGTAGAGGAGCAGGCTGACGGGGGACCGTCGCCGGCTGGCCCTTCGCATCTCGGTTCCCAGCCGCTCGTGGAAGTAGCGGTGATTGTTTAGCGTCGTGAGGTGGTCGGTCACTGCCTCGGTTTCCAGCCTCGCCCTGATCTCCGCGTTGTCGATCGCGAGCGCCGCGAGCTCGCCGAATCGGATGGCGAGGCTGAACTCGTTCTCGGCGAAGTGATTTCCCTCTCCGAGGCGGTAGAGGGAGAGGACGCCCTTGAGATCCCCCCGGGCCAGCAACGGGATGGCGATTAGGGCCTCTGCCTCACGCGGCGTCCCGTCCACGAACTGCGCGCGAGGATCGAGATCGGTGTCCTGGACCAGTTCCGGCTTCTCCGATTCGGCAACGGCTCCCGCGATGCCGGTGCCGTACGGCAGGGATCCCATCGCCATGATCTCCGCCGCATGCGTGTCCCGAACGAGCTCCGGTCGCAGGACGCGAAGCGCCGGATCGGCTCGGTAGAGGCTGAGGGTGTCGTGGGGGATCAGCTCGGAAAGGGCGTCGGCCACCGCGCCCAGGACCAATTCCGGCGAGGTCTCCGAGACGAGGAGGTGCGTGATGTCCGACAGGATCCCCTCGGGCGATGATGGGTGGGGGGAACCGGAGAGCCGCAGCGGCGGCTCTCCCCCATGAGTCGGGGTGGGCTTTCTGTCGATCCTGACGGGATTCACCCCGGCATTGTCCTACCTTGGCGAGCCGTCGGGAAGGGGAATGTTCCGAAGGGGCAAAGCTATGCTGGCCTCGTGGATCATGTCAGCTTCTCGGAGCGTCCAAGTCTGGATCGTCCCGCGTTCCTTTGCGCGTTTCGCGGGTGGAACGACGGAGGCGAGGCGGCCTCGATGGCGGCCGACTATCTGACCGAGCGATGGGATGCTCGGGAATTCGCCTCGCTCGACCCCGAAGAGTTCTACGACTTCCAGGTGACGAGGCCGACCGTCCGCCTGGCGGAGGGAGTGAGCCGGGTGATCGATTGGCCACGGGGGAAGTTCAGCGCGGCGCGGACCGGGGGTCGTGACGTTGTCGTGTTCACCGCCGCCGAGCCGAACGTGCGCTGGCGGACCTTCGGCTCGGCCGTCGTCGGCATCGCGAAGGACATGGACGCCCATCTCCTGATCACCCTGGGTGCCTTCCTGACGGACGTCCCGCACTCACGGCCGGTCCCGGTGGTCGGTTCGGCACAGGACGCGGAGACGGCTTCTGGACTCGGCCTCGCCCGCTCGCAGTACGAGGGCCCCACCGGAATCACGGGAGTGGTCCACGACCTGTCGAACCGTGCGGGGCTACCCTCGGTGAGCCTGTGGGCGGCCGTTCCTCACTACCTGCCGTCGGGTGGCAACCCGAAGGCCGCGCTGGCCCTGGTCGACCGGGCGGCCGCGCTGCTCGAGCTCTCCGTGGAAACGGACGCCCTCGCCCGGGCGGCCGCGACGTGGGAGGAAGGCGTGCGCAGGCTCGTCGCCCAGAGCGATGAGCTCACCGAGTACGTCTCTCGCCTCGAAGCGGCGGCCGATCAGGGGCCGCCCCCTGGGCTCCTCTCGGAGGAACCCGTCCCCTCGGGAGACGCGATCGCGGCCGAGCTCGAACGGTTCCTGCGGGAGCAGGGAGGACCTTCCCGATGAGGTTGGAGGGCCTGCGTCCGCATCCTGGACCGACGCTCGACGCCGACCGGGTCCGGCCCCCGGGGGCGAAGAGCGGTGCGCTCCGGGCGGCGATCTTCGGGGTGAACGACGGTCTCGTCTCGAACCTCTCGTTGATCATGGGAATCGCGGGAGCCATCGGTCAGAATCGGATCATCATCCTGGCCGGTGTGGCGGGCCTTCTCGCAGGCGCATTCTCCATGGGCGCGGGCGAATACATCTCCATGCGAGGGCAACGCGAGCTCTTCGAGCGCCTGCTCCATCTGGAAGCGCACGAGCTTGCCACCGAGCCCGAGGAGGAACGCGCCGAGCTCGAGAGGATCTACGAGGACCGCGGGTATCCGCCTGCCCTCGCACGCGAGGTCGCCGAGGTCGTGATGCGGGATCCGCAGGTGGCCCTCGAAACCCACGCCCGGGAGGAGCTTGGCCTGGACCCGGCCGAGCTGGGGTCTCCGTGGGGCGCCGCCGTTTCCTCCTTCTTGACGTTCTCCCTGGGAGCCGCCGTTCCCCTCGTCCCCTTCGCGATGGCGTCGGGGGTCACCGCAGTCGTTGCGAGCGTTCTCGCGAGCGGGACCGCCCTCTTCGCGGTCGGAGCAACCATGTCCCGGTTCACGGGCCGCCGTCTGCTCTGGTCGGGCACGCGGATGCTGCTGGTGGGCGGCATCGCCGCCACCGTCACATTCCTTGTCGGTAAGCTCGTGGACGTGGGGATCGCCTGACCCGACTCCGTCCTCAGATCGCTTCCAGCTCGGCAGGCCGTCCGCGCGCCACGCGCCGTCCTCGCGAGCGAAGTGCCGCGAGGTCTCCGGCGGCCTGAGCGGCGAGGAGGTCGCCGAAGGAGTAGCGCTCACCGGGGACGGCGGCGTCCTCCGCCGGGGGCTCCACTACCTGAACGAAGACCCCGGTATCCGGACCGCCCTTGTGGAGCTGCCCCGTCGAGTGCAGGAACCTCGGTCCGAACCCCACAGTGGTGGCGACCCTCAGGCGATCACGCAGGCGGCTCCGGATGCCCTGGAGCATCGCTTCGTTGGTCGCGCTCCTGGGCAAATACGCCTGGATGGCGAGGTAGTCCCCGGGTCGCACGGTCTCGAGCAGGGCCACGAGGTCGCCGTGAGGCGGCTCCTCGACGCCGCGCTCCAGGAGCCTTTTCGTGGCGTCCTTGGCCTCCTGGACGTTCGGCTGATCGAACGGGTGTATCCCGAGCACGGCGCCGGCCACCGCCGTCGCGAACTCCCACCGGAAGAACTCGCCCCCCAGTGCGGGCGGCCCGTCAACGGGGAGCATCACGGCAGGGTGACCGCCGTGCTCGAGGAGCTCCAGCGATCTCCGAACAGGATCCCCGCCGATCCCTACGAAGAAGCGGTCGTCGCCGTAGACGTCGGGGGGGCCCACATCCTCACCATCGACCGGGACGATGCCGCGACCGTCCTTCCCGGTGGACTCCGCGAGGAGCTGCTCGACCCAGGGGCCGAAGGAAACCAGCGGACCATCGAAAACGAACGTGAGCTTGTCCTTCCCGGCCCGGGCGGCTTCGCCAACGACCGCGCCGAGCCAGGCACCGGGATTCTCGACCGACCGAACGGGCGCGGCGCACGCCCCGGCCATCGCGGCGGCGCTGTCGAGGAGTCCGTCGAGGTCCACCCCGAGGAGGACC
>JACDEY010000169.1 GCA_013816105.1 Actinomycetota bacterium | reverse complement strand
GAACATGGTCACGTCGTGGCCGAGGCGGCGAAGCCCCGCCGCGATCGACCGCAGATGGACCGAGGCGCCCTTCGTGCCGTCCGGTGGGATGCCGGCGTCCGCGCAGACGTGGAAGATCCTCATGCGGACGCCCTCGCGAGGGATGCCTGCCGCCCGCCGGCAGAGAACAGTTCGAGCAGGCGGGGGAGGTTCTTGCGCCGGTCGAACCTGGACTCGGCCCTCTCGCGGCCCGAGCGGGACAGCCGGGTCCAGAGCGCACCGTCGCCCAGCAACCGCTCCAGAGCCGCCGCGAGCGCGACCGGGTCGCCCTCGGGGACGAAGAGGCCCTGCCCCTCGTGGTCGAAGATCTCCGGAATGCCGCCAACGGGAGTGGAGACGACGGGCAGCCCCAGCGCGAGCGCTTCCAGGGCGACGGTGGGAAGAGCATCGCGGTTGCCATCCGTTCCCGTGACGCACGGCGCCACCAGGACGCGGGCACGCGCCATGCGCTCCAGGATCGCGGCGCGAGGGACGGACCCGACCATATGGACGTGGTCCTCCAGCCCGAGCCGGGCTCGATCCGCCTCCAGGCGCGGCCGCTGGTCGCCGTCGCCGACGATCACGCATCGGAAGTCGATCCCCCGGTCGAGGAGGAGGCGGCAGGCCTGGAGAAGGATGTGGTACCCCTTCTTCTCGACCAGCCGGCCCACCGCCAGAAGGAGGCGAGGGTCGCGGGGGGCCCCGTTCGGGCGGATGTCCTCGAGAGGGATCCCGTTGTAGACGACCTCCACTCTGGGACCGGGGCTCGTCAGGAGCTTCTCGCGTATGTACGAGCGGTTCGCGCCGCACACCGTGACCAGGGCCCGGGCGGCGGCCGCGACCTCCGAGTAGACGCCGGGGTCCACGCCATCCCGATAGATGTCCTTCGCGTGCGAGGTGACGGTGAAGGGGATTCCCGTCAGGAGATGTGCCAGGTAGGTCGCGTGCGCCGCGACGGTCATGAAGTGGGCGTGAAGGTGATCGACGCGCTCTGCTCGTGCGGCATCCGCGAGGTGAAGCGCCTGCACGAGCAGCGGTGTCCTGACCCCCTCCGGAAGGCGATCCACGAACCGGAGCGCCCGCTCGAGCCGAAAGGTGCCGCCCGGGCCGAGTTCCGAGAGCGTGCGGAACGCGCTCAGCGCGGAGCTCGACCCGAATGCGGGCAGGTAGCGGACCGGCGCCGCGACTCGCGCGAGCTCGTGGTGGAACCGCCCGTCGTCGGGAAGCCGAAGGGAGAAGATCGACACATGGGCGCCGGCGGCCTCGAGGGCGAGGATCTCGTCGAGGATGAACGTCTCCGAGAGCCGCGGATACTTCTTCAGCACGTACCCGACTCGAAGGCCGGACCGGGCGTCAGCCGATGGCGACACGATGATCCTCCCTCGAGCCCCAAATGGGCTCCTTCGGGCGGTCCAGGAGGTGCAGGAGCTCCTCCGCCGTCCGCTCGAGTCCTTCGAGTGAGACCCGAGCCGGCTTCGGTGCCTCGGCCATGGCGCGCCCCACGAACCGCGCGAGTCGCTCGGGCGTGCAGGCATCGGCCGTGCAGGCCTCCACGCCTCCCAGCCCGGCGAGCCGAGCGGCTCGGATCGCCTGCTCGAGTCGGGGTCGCTGCCGGGGAACCAGCAGGGCCGGGACCCCGGCCGACAGGATCTCGACGACGGTGTTGTAACCCGCCATCGACACGACCCCTCGGGCGCTTCCGATCATCTCCTCCATCCGATCGGTGAAGGTCAGCAGATCCACCGGATGGCGAAGCGCGGCGTAACGCTCGGATATCTCCTGTCGGCGGCGTGAGGACACGAACGGGCCCGTAACGACAACGGACCGGAAGGGTGCGGGGCGGTCAAGCGACTCGAGGAATGCGGCATAGGCCCTAAGGACGTCCTGCCCGTCCCCGCCGCCCCCGGCAGTCACGACGATTCTCGGCTCTCCCGGTCGGCTCAGGGGTCTTGGGATGGGACGACCGAGGTAGCCGACGAACGAGACCTTTCCTGGGAAGCGGCTCGCGAGGCCGAGCTCGTCGGCGGTGGTCAGGACGTGCGGGTCTCCGTACACGAGCACGCGGTCGTAGATGCGTTCGAGGGCCGTCCACGCCCCGGCTCGATCCCACTCCTCGCGAACGCGGTCGGCCTCGTCGATGACCTCCCGCAGCCCCAGGACCACCCGAGGTTTCCGCGGCCACCTGGCGACCTCCTCGAAGAGGGGCCGCAACTCTCCCTGCATGCCGAGCGGAGCGTGATCCACCAGCACGAGATCGGGTCGGAAGCTCCTGGCGGCCGCCCGGAGCATCTCCGCTCGAACCGCCACCACGTCGGCCAGGGGCAGGCGAAGCGTCCGGGGCAGGTATTTCCCCTCCCTGGTCTTCGTTACGGCCGGGAGCTTGATGGAGTCACACCCGGGGGGGAACTCGAAAGCCTGGGTCCGGGGCGAGCCGGTCGCGATCAGGATGGATGGAGCGGCGGGCGAGCTGCTGAGGGTGGCCGCGATGGAGAGACACCGCCGCAGATGGCCGAGGCCATACGTGTCGTGGCTGTAGATCAGTACGCGTTTGCGCACCGGACGCCGCGAGCCGTTCGTCCTCCTCACGTTCACCTTCTCTTTCCGCTGTGTTCCCTAAGCATCGGCCTCAGGACCTGATGGCTTAATGAGCGACGGGCAAAGCGAAGCAAGGACCGGTCCAAGACATGGTTAAGCGGGGCAGGATCGGGGCGGGGTGACCCGCGAGCCAGCCTCGCCCGGCCGAAGCCAGGTGCTGTTCGGCCACACGAGGCAGCTTCATCGCGCACGGTCCGAACATGGCCCTCGAGGTCCATCCTCTCTGGCCCCTCTCACCTGCGGATGGGATGCGAGGCACCCGCGACTTCGACCACCATGGGGCGGGTGAATGGCCCCAAGATGAAATTGCAATGAAACCTTCTAATCCCAGCCCGGGGGCCGGCCTAGAGCCAGGCGCGTTCCGCGAACTCCGCGACGACCCCGGCCGCCTCGCGCTCGCGCTCCAGAAGAAGTGGTCGGTTCCCGCCATCACGTGCATGGTGGAGCGCGGAAACCGCCGCGCGAGCGTGCGTATCTCCGGCGTGGGGCTGAACTGGTCGGCCTCACCCGATAGGAGGAGGACGGGCCGGTCGAACCGCTTGAGCGCGTCCCGGGCGGGGAGCTCGGGAAGGGCGAGGCTCGATTCGGCGACCGGAGGCCCGATCAGCGCGAGCGCGTCGATCCGGCCCAGGGGAGGGGATGATCCTTGCTGCCGCCATGTCGCGGGTGGGCATGACACAGGACCGCCACCGCGGCGGGTGGCTCTTCCGGCAGCCGGAGGTCGCCTTCGAGCGCCACTCCGTCCGCCGTCTCGAACCGGATGCCCCCCATGCCCGACACAACGGTCATCCCCGGCCTCTCCTCCATCCTGGGGACGGCGCTCGCCGCGGCCCCTTGACGGCGCTCGTGGGTGGCGCGGGTTGCGTTGACTCCCGTTGGGGGTATGCTATTTCCACGGTGAGCACGGTGGAAAGGGGTTATATCCGATGACCTACACGATCTGCGAGCCCTGCATCGACGTCAAGGACCGAGCATGCGTGGACGAGTGCCCGGTCGACTGCATATACGAGGGCGGCCGGATGCTCTACATACATCCCGACGAGTGCGTGGACTGCGGAGCCTGCGAGCCCGTCTGTCCCGTGACCGCCATCTTCTACGAGGACGACGTGCCGGCCGAGTGGAAGAACTAC
>JACDEY010000020.1 GCA_013816105.1 Actinomycetota bacterium | reverse complement strand
GCTCGCGACCGCAGCCCCGGTCCTGGCCGTCGAGGCCGTAGTGAGCAAGGACCGGTGTCTCGAGGGAGATGAGATCGAGGTCGAAATCCAGCTTCGGTCCGATCGGCGGGTGGACGAGGTCGAGATCGGCGTCGTCGTGCCGTCCGGCTTTCGGATCGCCCGGGGCGCGAAGCGGACGATCACGTCGCTGCCCGCCGGAGCTCTCCGGACGATGCGCGTACGGCTGAGGGCGGTCCGTTGGGGCTCGTACCGGCTGGGAAACGTGGCGGTGCGTGTCGGCGGGCCCGGCCGGTTCGTCCTGTTCGAGGAGCTCTTCGACCGAGCGGTCCCCATCAAGGTCTTCCCGGCCTTCGAGCAGGTGTCTCGGGGGGTCCTGCCGCCGGTGACGCAGCTGTTCGCCGGAGACCACGTGGCGCGAGCCGCGGGGGAAGGGATCGAGTTCGCGGACGTGCGACCGTTCGCGCCCGGGGACCGCGTGCGCCGGATCAACTGGAAGGTTTCCTCGCGGCGCGGCGCCCTGTCGGTGAACCTGCACCATCCTGAACGGAACGCGGACGTGGTCCTGCTCCTCGACACCTTCGCCGACGTTGGCCCTCCGGGATGCAGCAGCCTCGACCTCGCCGTCCGCGGCGCCGCCGTGCTGGCGCGCCATTACCTGGGCCGCAAGGACCGCGTGGGCCTCGTGAGTTTCGGGGGGCTGCTGCACTGGCTGTCGGCTTCCCACGCACGCACGCAGATCTACCGGATCGTCGACTACCTTCTGGAAGTCGACGTTCAGCTGAGCTACGCGTGGAAGGACATCCAGGTCCTTCCCCGGGGAACCCTTCCGCCGCTCGCTCTGGTCATCGCGTTCTCGCCGCTCGAGGACGAGCGCGCCCTCAACGCCCTTGTGGACCTTCGCTCTCGAGGCTTCCCCGTCATCGTCGTGGACACCGTGGCCGAAGAGCTGATGGCTCCGATGCCGGGGGGCCCGGGAGCCGTCGCCCACCACGCGTGGCGGCTCGCCCGGGAGGGCGTCCACTTCCGTTTCGCGACCCTCGGCATTCCGGTCGTCGGCTGGTCCGGCCGCGAGAGCCTGCAGGCGGCCCTGGCCGCCGTGCCGATGCTCGGCCGTCGCGAGCGCGCGGGGCGGTGATGTGGAGATGATCGGGCCCGACCGCGCAGGCGACAATGGTGGTCCCGTTGATCGGCGCCTCACGACCCTTAGATGGGCGGCCAGTGGCCTGGCCGCCCTGGTTGGGCTTGCTCTCGGTTCCTACCCCTTCGTGCTCGCCCCTGCGTCGCAGCGCCTGGTGCTCGTCGCTGTACTTGCCCTGCTGGTGCTCGCCGGAACGCTCTCCTCCCCGCGGCTTCACGTGCCTGGAGCCGCCGCCGGCCTTCTCACGCTCGAGTACTGCGTCGCGCTACTGGAGCGGGGCGAGGGGTTGGATCCCCTGGCCCCGGTGGTGGCGGTACTGCTGTTCCTGCTTCTGGAGCTGCTGGACCTGGCCGCCACCGGGCGGGAGGGTTCGGCGATCGATGGCCGCATCGCGCTCAACCGGTCGGCGTGGATGCTCGCGGCGGCCGCCGGCGGAGGGCTGGCGGCCGGGGCCGTCCTGCTTACGGGCGCCCTCCTGGACGGTGAGGGGCCACTCGCGATGGCCGTGGCCGTGGCGATAGCCTTCGCCGCCCTGGCGATCCCCGCATGGGCGGCTCGGCGGGCCCTCGGCAACGAATAGCCGTCAGGCGCCCCGGGCGAAGTTCCGGAACATCGTGAGGTGCGGGAGGAACGTCACCGGGATGGAGTCGGTGGGACCGTTCCGGTGCTTGGCCACGATGAGGTCAGCCCGCCCCTTCACGGAGGGGTCGTCGGAATCCTCCCGGTGGATGAACATGACTATGTCGGAGTCCTGCTCGATGGCGCCTGACTCTCGCAGGTCGGAAAGCTGTGGGCGCTTGTCCTGACGGCGCTCCGGGTCCCGGTTGAGCTGTGAGACGGCGATTACGGGAACCTCGAGCTCTTTCGCGAGAAGCTTCAGCGACCGGCTGATCTCGGCGATCTCCTGCTGGCGATTCTCGAATCGCGTGTGGCCGGACATGAGCTGGAGGTAGTCGACGATGATGAGGCCGAGCCCCTCCGTGCGAGAGCGGAGCCGGCGCGCCTTCGCGCGGATGTCCACGATCGTCACGTTGCCCGAGTCCACGATGTACAGAGGCGCATCGTGCAGGGCCTCGGCGGCCTCGACGATTCGCGTCCAGTCCTCGGCGGCCATCTTGCCGCCGCGAACGCGGTCCCACGGGACCCTGGCCTCTCCGCGGAGCAGCCGCATGCCGATCTCGAACCGCGACATCTCCAGGGAGAACATGACGACCGGGGCACGGGCGTCGACCGCGACGTTACGGGCGATGTTCGTGGCGAGCGAGGACTTGCCCACACCGGGGCGGGCCGCGAGGACGATGAGGTTCCCCTTCTGCAGTCCGGAGAGCAGGTTGTCGAGGTCCACGAAGCCGGTGGGGACGCCGGCGAAGGCGCTGTCTCGCTGCTGCACGTGTTCGAGAGCGGCCATGCTCTCGTCCACGAGCTCCCGGATGGCGACCCACTGGTCCTTCTCTTCCTGGCGCGATACCGCATAGACGAGGCCCTCGGCGTAGTCCGCGGCCTGGCGAGGGTCTTCGGGAACCGCGTAGGCGGTCGCCATGATCTGCGAGGCGGCCTCGATGAGCCGGCGGAGAAGCGCGTGGTCCGAGACGATCCTGGCGTAGTAGGCGGCGCTCGCGGGGCTCGGCACCGACTCGACGAGGTTGTACACGTAGAGGGGACCTCCGACCTCCACGAGGGCTTGATGCCTCTTCAGCTCCTCGACCGCCGTGATGGCGTCGACGGGCTCTCCCCGCGCATAGATGTTCAGGATCGCCTCGTAGATCCTCTGGTGGGCCGACCGATAGAAGTCGTCCTTCTTGAGGATCTCGACCACCGAAGCGATCGACTCGGCCGAAAGCATCATCGAGCCGAGCACGGACTCCTCGGCCTCCAGGTTGTGAGGTGGAACGCGCGTCGGCCTGGTGCGACCGACGTCCTCAACTGTCCTCGACATGGCTCCCTCCCGGACGAGGGCGGACCTTAACGAGAGTCCGGTCTGCGTATCCACGGGGAAAACTGAGGGAAACCCTGTGGATAGCGCAGTGAGCAGCGGGAAGCCGCGCGGAAAATGTCAAGCCATTTCTGGGGAGGTGCACGCCGGCGACGCTACAGGCGCCCTCTGACATTCCCCGGCGGCTCGGAGGGCGCAGCCACCCCGAGGATCTACTGGGGGACGACTTCCACCGCGACGGTGGCGTTCACCTGCGGATGAAGATGCACCTGGACCTCGTGCGCGCCGACGCTTCGGATCGGCTCTGGCATGTGGACCTGTTTGCGATCGATCGTCACTCCGGCCGCCTTCTGGAGCTCGTCCGCCAGTTGGGGAACGGTGACGCTCCCAAAGAGCCGCCCGTCCTCTCCCGCCCGGGCGGCCACGCGGATGGTCACCGAGGACAGCCGCTCGGCGATCGCCTGAGCCTCGACCACCTCCTTCTGCACACGGTCCTGGTGCTTCCGGCGCAGGCGCTCTGCGTGTTTGACGCCTCCCTTCGAGGCGGGCGTCGCGAAGCCGCGCGGCACGAGGTAGTTACGCGCGTATCCGTCGGCGACGTCGACCACGTCCCCGGGCACGCCCAGCTTCTCGACCTCCCGCTGCAGGACGATCTTCATCGAGCGCTATAGGGCAGCAAGGCCATCTCCCGGGCGTTCTTGACGGCGGTGGCCACGTCTCGTTGGTGCTGGGTACAGTTCCCGGTCACCCGGCGGGCGCGGATCTTGCCCCGGTCGGAGATGAACTTCCGAAGGAGCGTCACGTCCTTGTAGTCGACGTGGGCCGACTTGTCCTTGCAGAAGATGCAGATTTTCTTCTTCTGCTTCTTCCAGCCCTTCTCTTCCTTTTCCTTGCGTGGCTTTCTCTGTGGCTTAGGCATCCAGCGGCGTCTCCCCCTGAGGTCCGCCCGCACCCACGGACACATTCGCGGCCCAGTCCGACGAGCCGGACGACCGACCCTGCTTGTCGACCTTGGCCGTCGCCCACTTCAGGCTGGGGCCGATCTCCTCGGCCTCGATCTCGACCTTCGATCGCTTCTCGCCTTCCTGCGTCTCCCACGAGTTCGTGCGGAGACGGCCGACGATCACGACGCGCGTTCCCTGCGTGATCGACTCGGCGATGTTCTCGGCGAGGCTCCGCCAGGCAGTCACGTCGAAGAACGACGTCTCTCCATCCTTCCACTGCCCGGACACCTCGTCCTTGAACCGGCGATTCACGGCCACGCCGAACTTCACGAGCGCGGCGCCGTTCGGCGTGTACCGCAGCTCGGGGTCACGCGTGACGTTCCCCACGATGGTCACCTGATTCTCCGTCGCCATCTCACCCACCACCCATCTCTCGTTCGCCGTCTTCCGGTCGATGGCCGTCCGAAAGGGGGGAAGATCGAATCGCGTCCGTTCCGCGGACGCGCCGTCAGCCTCAGGCGGCTCGCGCCACCACCTTGAAGCGCACCACGTCGTCGACCAGGGAGAGCACCCGTTCGAGCTCGCGGAGGGAGTCGGGATCTGCCGAACACTCGACCACCAGGTAGAAGCCCTCTGAGCGCCGCGCGATCTCGTGCGCGAGGCGGCGCTTTCCCCAACGATCGACCTTGGTGACCGCTCCGCCGCGTTCACCGAGCACTCCCGCGATGCGGTCGGTGACCCTCCCGATCACATCATCATCGGCGTCGGCGGGAAGGATGAGCATGATTTCATACGACCGCATTCCACCTCCTCTGGTCTGGGCGGCCCCACTGGGGAGCAGGAGTGGTGCTCCCTCATGCTAGCAGCCGGTGCCGGACCGCCGCCGACCCTCGTGAACGCCCCGAATCTTAGCGTGGGGGTACGACACGACCCCGAACGCCCCCGGGGGTACACTTTTCCCCGACAGCGCCGTGCACTCTCGAGAGGAGGCGCGAGCCATGACCATCACCGTGCGGGATGTCCGGTCGTTCAAGCAGCGCGGCGAGCGTTTCACGATGCTCACCGCGTACGACCACCCAACGGGAAGGATCCTCGACGAAGTGGGCATCCCCTTGATCCTCGTGGGTGATTCCGTCGGAAACAACGTCCTCGGGTACGAGACCACGATCCCCGTCACCATGGAGGAGATGCTGCACCACACGCGAGCGGTCGTTCGCGGCGTCAAGGAGGCACTCGTCATCGGCGACATGCCCTTTCTTTCCTTCGACACGTCGCTCGAGGAGTCGGTCCGCAACGCGGGGAGGTTCCTGAAGGAGGGCGGCGCACACGCGGTGAAGCTCGAGCGGCCCTCGGTGGAGGTCGCCGCGGCGATCGTGGACCGTGGCATCCCCGTGATGGGGCACATAGGCCTTGGTCCGCAGTCGGTGCACGCGATGGGGGGTTACCGGGTTCAGGGCCGGACCGAGGAGGAGGCCGAACGCCTGCTCGATCAGGCCGGGGCGCTGGAGAAGGCAGGTATCTTCGCCATCGTGCTCGAGGGGATCCCCGCCAAGGTCGCCGCCCGGATCACAGATGCGCTCTCCATCCCAACCATCGGTATCGGCGCGGGTCCTCACTGCGACGGCCAGGTCCTCGTCATCAACGACCTCCTGGGACTGAGCGGAGGCACCTATCCGAAGTTCGCAAAGCCCTATGCGGACCTTCGCGGCGAGATAGCACGGGCGGTGACGGCCTTCCGCGACGAGGTGCGGTCCGGGGCGTTCCCCGACGCCGCGCACTCCTACGCCTGAGGGCCACCGGTGGTGGCCCGCCGGATGCGCCGCGCGGCGGCCGTTATCTCCCTTGGGACCGTCCTGGGCATCACCGTACTGGTGCTTGCGCTGTCCCTCGCCGTTCGGCAGCCATGCGCGGCGGGCGACTGGAGCGACGGGCGCCAGTACCGCCGCCTGTGCTACTCGGACCTCGTGCCCCTCTACGGGACGGAGCAACTGACAGGAGACCGCCTCCCGTACCTGAATCCCTGCATGGAGGCCGACGGCCAGTGCGACGAATACCCGGTCCTGACGATGTACCTCATGCGGGTGGCCGGCTGGATCGGGCGCAGCTATCCCGCCTTCTTCTACGCGAACGCGACGTTCCTCGCGGGATTCGGCCTGCTCACCTCCTGGGCCCTTCACCGGATGATCGGCGGGCGCGCCCTGTACTTCGCGGCCGCGCCGTCGCTGCTCGCGTACGCGTTGGTGAACTGGGATCTTCTGGCCGTCGGGCTCGCGACCGCCGGCACGCTCGCGTACCTCAGGGGCCGGCAGGCGCCCGCCGGCGTACTGCTGGGCCTCGGCGCGGCCGCGAAGCTGTACCCCGCGTTCCTGGTCGTGCCGTTCGCGCTCGATCGCCTTCGCCGGCGCGACCCGGAGGGCGCCGCCCGGCTGAGCGTCTGGGTGGTGGTCGCCTACGCGACGGTCAACCTCCCGTTCGTCGTTGCGTCGCCCCGGTCATGGTTCACGTTCTTCCGCTTCAACGCGGAGCGTGCGGTCGACTTCGACAGCCTGTGGTTCGTGGCGTGCAGCCGGCTCGAGGGGTCCCCTGGATGCTCGTTGTCCACGCGGCTGATCGGCATCTTGTCGGTCGTCCTGTTCCTCGCGATCGCCGCGCTGGTGTGGAGGCTTCGCCGGGCGCGCGATCGCGAGTTCCCGCGCTGGACGTTCGGCTTCCCGCTCCTCGTCATCTTCCTGCTGACGAACAAGGTGTACTCACCTCAGTACAGCCTCTGGCTCCTTCCCTGGTTCGGGCTGGCGCTTCCCAACCCCTGGCTTTTCGGCGCGTTCTCGGTGATCGACGTGGCCGTCTTCCTCACCCGGTTCACCTGGTTCGGCCGGCTCAGCGCCGAGGCGGGAGATCCGGCGTTCGCGGGCTTCGACGGGGTCCCGCAGGGTGCGTTCCAGGTGGCGCTCGTGCTTCGAGCCGCCGTTCTCATGGCCTGCGTGGTCGCATGGATCAGGGCTCGCGGGGAGCCTTCGGAGCCGGTGGAGGGCTCGCCTCAGGAGGTCGGGGTCGCGGCCGCGTAGGCTGTTCGAACGGCCTGCGGCACGCGGTACAACACCACCCCGCCCACTCTCTGTGGGGCGACCCCGAGGGGGGCCAGGAGTTGTTCCCATGGCCCAGCCGCACGCTCGTCGACGATCACCGTCCGGACGTCGTTCCCGCCGAGGAACTTCCTGAGCTCCTCCTCGTACCCCGGCGTCAGCTGACCCGAGTACAGGTCGCCCACGATCGGCCACGCCGAGAACCGCTCGGGCGGCACGACGCCCAGATAGCCCTCGGCCATACGGAAGGAGATGCCGGCCTCCGCCTGCCAGAGCATGCTGTTGCCGTTGCTCCCGTAGGGCAGGACGAGCGTGTTCTCCCCCTCGATGAGGTACCGGCGATGGATACCCGAGGAGAAGAAGGGTGGCGTGTCGACCTTCGTCGCCCAGAGCGTTGAGCTCGCCGGCAGCAGCGCCACCAGCGTGAGAGAGCTCAGGATCCACTTGGGGCGCGCCGGTACGTGGGAGTCGCTCAGCCAAAGGGCGAGGATCACCGCGAGGACCAGGAACCCGAAGACCATGGTTCGCCCCGGAAGCGCGAACCCGATGAGGGGCAGGTGCCGCATCAGGGCCCAGGGCAGCGGAACCGTTTCGGTCCCCCCGATCTTCAGGGCGGGCCCCAAAGACGCCACCGCCGCCGCGACCAGGCTGACGAGCAGGAGCTTCCCCGCCGGGCGGCGCCACCAAATCCTCGCGAAGAGAACCGCGATGAGGATCAGGGGGAGGCCAACGTAGGCGACCTGTTCCGAGATGTTGCCGGTGAACCCGGCCGCGACCTCCGCGAACTCCCCGCGGCCGAACCTGGTGATGGCGGTGGGGACGACGAAGTTCAACAGGTCGTTCGAGTAGAACGACGGATAGAAGTCGTAGATCGGGCTCTCCGGGGCGCCGGCGGCGAAGAAGAAGTGATACAGGTACGGGCTGACGACGGCCGCGGCGACCCCGTAGGCGCCGGCCGCCAGCCTCCCGACGGCGACCAGCTTTCGCCTCCGCTCGGCCCCGAGCAGCAGATAGGCGAGGACGAGGGTGCCCCAGCCGAACAGCGTCGTAGTGGCGAACACCTCCAGCGAGATCAGGAACTGGACGACCAGGACCAGCGCGAACCGCAGGACGAACCCGGCCGCCGAGATCGATCCGTCCACGACGCGCAGGACCAGCAGGACGACCAGCGGGATCGCGAACACGAGCGTCAGGTTCGGATGCCCCAGCATGTGACCGGCGATGTAGGGCGAGAACCCGAAGACGGCGCCCCCGGCAAGCGAAGGCCAGAACGCGCCGCTGACGTAACGACAGAGAAGGAAGGCGCAGAATCCCGACATGGCCGGAGCCAGGAGTGCCACCAAGTTGTAGGCGACCACCGGCCCGAACAGTGCCGTGATCGGCCAGGCCAGAAGCGTAGCCGCGGGCAAGGAGGTCGCGTGCGCGAGGTTGTAGCCGACCGGCGCCCAAACCGCGTCCGTCACGAACGGGTTCATGCCGTTGGAGATGGCGTGGGGCCACCACGCGAACTGCCACACGAACACCCCGGGATCTGTGCCGAACCCGACCATCGTCCTCGCGGGATCGCCGAGCGTGGGGAGGCCGAAGAGGAGAAGGGACGAGGCGAGGTAGGCGAGGAAAGCTCCCGCCGCCTGAACCCGCCGACTTCGGCGGGCGATGGCCGGGAGACTCTCCTCGATGGGACGGTCCATGGCGGGCCCCCCGGTCAGCCCGGCTTCCTCGTGGGGACGGGGCAGCTTAGAATGCCCACACATCGTTGGGCCTTCCCGGGACGGAGCGGAAAGTGACCATCAAGGTCATCATCGCCGACGATCACCTGCTGGTTCGACAGGGCATACGGCGGTACCTCGAGACGGCGGAGGACATCGAGGTCGTGGGCGAGGCCTCCGATGGGCTGGCCGTCCTTCGCCTGGTCAACAACGGGCAGGGCGACGCCGACGTCGTCCTGCTGGACATACGGATGCCCGAAATGGACGGGCTGGAGGCCGCTCGCAGCATCAAGGAGAGCCACCCCTCGATGGGGATCATCATGCTGACCGCGTACGACGAACGGCAGTTCGTGGTGGAAGCCGTTCGGGCCGGGGCTCGCGGCTACGTCCTGAAGGCCCGCGACGCGGAGCACCTCATCCAGACGGTGCGGCTCGTGGCCGCGGGCAACATGGTCATCGACCCGCAACTGGTGATCGCGCTCGCCGAGGAACTGAGCCCGAAGAAGGGCCGGGATCGCCGGGCCGAGTCGCTGACCGCCCGAGAGATCGAGGTGCTCCAGCTGTTGGCGTTCGGCAACACCAACCGCGACATCGCCGGGCAGCTCTTCATCTCGACCGACACCGTCAAGACCCATCTCGAGCACATCTTCGAGAAGCTCGGCGCCTCGGATCGCACCGCGGCGGTCGCCGAGGCTCTCCGCCGCCGGCTCATCGAATAGCTCGGCCGCGCTCCGGCTGGGGTCACGGGGGAGACCTCCCGCCCGCTGGTAGGCGTGGCTC
>JACDEY010000168.1 GCA_013816105.1 Actinomycetota bacterium | reverse complement strand
CTGCCGGCCGGGTTCTTCTGGCTGGTTCAGGTACGGGACAGAGGCGAGGGGAAAGAGGATGCTTCCCTCAACGAACGTGGCGGGAGGCACGTCGCTCACGTAGAGGACGACCTTCTGTGGCCGCGCGAACCGGACGGCTCCCTGCAGGGGCCCGTGCCCCCACGCCCGTACCTCGGAACGGGAGGGTGCGCTCGTCGCGATGCGTGGTGGGCGGTCGAGCGGATACCCGGGTGTGCCGTTCGGAACCGAAGGAATGCAGCGAGAGGTCGGGCGGGGCGGGACGTCGAGTGCCTTCCCCGGAAGGTGCACGGCGATCACGGCGGAGTCGGTGACGACAGTCCAGCCCTCACCGATGAACTTCCAGAGCAGGTGGGCGGTGTCCAGGTATGGGTCGACCGCGCACCGGACCCGGTAGCTGATGATGAACGTGCGCCGTTCGTCACGAGCGTCGAACCACCACGTTGCCTTGAACTTGAAGCCGCCCGGACCCTCGAGCACGTTGTCCTCTAGGACCGTCCCCCCGGTCGTCCCGGGCCGACCGGGCTTGTAGACGTGCTCACCCTCGCGTACGGAGAACTCGACCACGTCATTGAACTGTTTGTGCTCCACCGTGAAGAAGGCGAAGTGGAACTCGCCCCGGAAGTCGAACGTTCGGCGCTCGACGATCGAAAGCGACCCGTCCTGGTTCACGGTGGCGTCGATGGCCACCCGCGGGAAGGTGTAGGACTTCCGGTCCAGGAGAGAGCAGCCGGGAGCGAGGACGGCCACCAGGGCCAGGACGGCCACGGCCGGCAGGAGCCGGAGGCGCGAGCCACGCACGCTCAGGCCCCGAGCGCCCGAGTGGCCAGGTATTCCTGGGCGGTACGGATGTAGGTACGGGACCCTGGGCGAACGAGGCGCTCGACGTCCTCCTCCGTCAGCGTTCGCACCACCCGCGCCGGGTGCCCCACGAGGAGCGAGCGGGGACCGAAGGCTCGTCCTTCTCCGACCACGGCTCCGGCCCCGACGAGGGACTCCTCGCCGATCGTGGCGCGCGACAGAACGATGGCCCCCATCCCGATCAGGCTCCCCCGTTCCACCTTGCAGCCGTGGACGACGGCCAGGTGCCCGACGGTGCAGTCATCGCCCACCTCGCACGGCGCTCCCGCGTCCCCGTGGAGGACGGCCCCGTCCTGGATGTTCGTACGGGCGCCGACCAGCACCGGAGCGCTGTCCCCGCGAAGGACGGCGTTGAACCAGATGCTCGCCTGAGGACCCACGGTGACGTCCCCGACCAGGTGGGCGCCGGGCGCGACGAAAGCGGTCGGATCGATCCTGGGGGAGCGGTCGCGATACGGATACAGCGGCATGCCATGACCTCCCGGTGCGTTGGCTCGAAAGCGAGGCGAGCCCATGTACCATCTCACTCCATGTGCTCGCGACATCCCGCGGGCATGCCTGTTCCCGAGAGGGGGGCTGTCATGCACCAAACGCACAATGGAACGAGAGCTTCCGCCGTTTGGGGAGCGCGCGGCTGGCTATGGATCGCGACGGTTTCACTGTGCGCGGCGGTCGCGGCGATCGCAGGCGCGTTCGCCGGAGTCTCGACGGCGGCCACGCCCGAGGTCCGTCTGGTCAAAGGCTCCTACGTCCCCGGCGAAGTTCTCGTCCGCTTCCGCGAGGGGGCGAGCGCGTCCGCCATGGCCGCCGCGCACGCGTCCGCCGGCGCGACCGTGCTGCGGTCCTTCACGTCGGTGTCGGACCTGCAGCTCGTCCGCCTCTCGGGCATGAGCGTCGGCGAGGCGCTCGCGAAGTACCGGCAGCGCTCCGACGTCCTGTACGCCGAGCCCAATCAGATCTATCGGATCGACGACGTGGAGCTGACCCCGAACGACCCGTTCTACCCGAGCATGTACAACCTCAACAACACGGGCCAGACCGGGGGCACGCCCGACGCAGACATCGACGCCCCGGAGGCGTGGAACGTCACCACGGGAAGCAACGCCGTGTACGTGGGCGTGCTGGACACGGGGGTCGACTGGGACCACCCGGACCTCATCAACAACACAAAGCCCAATCCGGCCGAGTGCAACGGCCAGGCGGGGCAGGACGACGATTCCAACGGGTACGTCGACGACTGCCATGGGATCGACCCGCTCAACGGGGACACGAACCCGATGGACGACAACGGCCACGGCACTCACACCTCGGGGACGATCGGCGCGATCGGCAACAACAACACCGGGGTCACGGGCATCAACTGGAACGTCCAGATCATCGCCTGCAAGACGCACGACCCCTCCGGGAACGGGGATGCGGCCGCGTTGGTCGAATGCCTACAGTACATGGAGATCATGAAGGCGCAGGGCAAGAACGTCGTGGCTACGAACAACTCCTACGGAGGCTGCCCGGAGGCGTGCGGCTTCTCCCAGGCTCTCGAGGACGCGATCGCCAGCAACATGGACGAGGGGATCCTCTTCGTCGCCTCTGCTGGCAACGATGCGGCGAACAACGACACCACGCTCAAGTACCCGGCGGATTACTTCGTGCCGAACGTGATCGCCGTCGCCGCCACGGACGACGACGATCTCCTCGCGTCGTTCTCGAACTTCGGCACGAACACCGTGTCGGTGGGGGCGCCGGGCGTCCTCGTCCGGAGCACCGTCTGGAACAACAGCTACACGTACTTCTCGGGAACCTCGATGGCGGGCCCGCACGTCGCCGGGATCGCCGGCCTCCTCGCCGCCCAAGATCCCACGCGGACCTGGAGCGACATCCGGAACCTCATCCTGGCCGGCGGAGACCCCAAGGCCTCGCTGACCAACAAGACGATCACGGGGCGTCGCGTCAACGCGAATGGGTCGCTCACGTGCGCGAGGCAGAAGGTCTTTGGACCCCTGCGGCCGCTCCCGGCGGTTGACGGACAGGATCCGATCACCGTCGCGGCGCTGAACATCAACTGCGCAAGGGCGGCGCGGGCGCCGACCGTCACCATCACCCCCGGTAACACCGTCATCCAGCTGAAGGACGACGGTCGGGGGGCGGACCTTGCGCGGCGCGACGGCATCTTCTCCGGCCGGTGGAACCTCTCGCCCTGCGACCCGGGGACGTACACGTTGACCTACTCGAACGGAAAGCAGGACATTACGACCGTCACGTGCTGATGCACTGAGGATCGTGCCGAGTGGGCAAAGGCCTCGGGTCGTCGGCCCGGGGCCTTTTGCTAGCCTCCTGCCCCATGAGATTGCTGCGGTTCCGGCAAGGCGAGCGGATCGCCATGGGCGCCGCCGACGGAGACCGCGTTCGGCCGCTGCGCGGCACCTTCTTCGAGAATCCCCTGCCGACGGGCGAGGACGTCCCGCTGGACGACGTTCGGCTGCTGGCGCCCGTCCTGCCGTCGAAGGTGGTCGCCGTCGGGAAGAACTACATGGAGCACGCGGTGGAGATGGGCGGTGAGGTCCCGGAGGAGCCGCTCATCTTCCTCAAGCCCTCGACCACTGTCATCGGTCCCGGAGACGGTATCCCATACCCTTCCGTCTCCCGGCGCGTGGATCATGAAGGGGAGCTCGCCATCGTGATCGGCAGGGTCGCGCGACGGGTGAGGGCAGAGGACGCGGGACGCGTGATCCTCGGCTTCACCTGTGCCAACGACGTGACGGCCCGAGACCTGCAGCGCAAGGACGGCCAGTTCACCCGGGGAAAGGGGTTCGACGGGTTCTGCCCCCTGGGCCCCTGGATCGAGACGGAGCTCGACCCTTCAGACGTCTCGGTCGAGTGCAGGGTCAACGGC
>JACDEY010000167.1 GCA_013816105.1 Actinomycetota bacterium | reverse complement strand
TCCCAACGATCGCCCATGAGATTCACCGACACCGCGCTCAGCGTCCTCGTCCTGGTCAGCCTGGGGCTGTCGGTTCTCACCGTGCTGCTGCTCCTGCTTCGCATCTTCAGGGATCGTCGCGTGCGCGACCCGGCGGACCTTCCCCCGGGGGAACGCCTGGAGGCGCTCGTCGCCGGCCACGCGAGGTCCATCCGGCGGCTGGAGGCCGCGGTGCGGCAGCTGGCCATGGGGGAGCGGCGGCTCGGCGAGTTCCTCGAGGGCGCGGTGCAGCACGTCGGCGTGGTGCGGTTCGACGCGTTCGAGGACATGGGGGGCCGTCTGTCGTTCTCCGCGGCGCTGCTCGACGGCCGGGGCGACGGCGTGGTCATAACATCGATCAACGGCAGGCAGGACACACGGTGCTATGCCAAGCGGGTGGAGAACGGCACCAGCATCCACAACCTCTCCGACGAGGAAGAGCAGGCCATTCGGGAAGCCATGGGCGGCCCCAGCCGGATCGTCGAAGCGAGCTGACCATGCTGGACCTGAAGGCCATCCGGGAAGACCCCGAGCCCTACCGGAAAGAACTTGCCCGTCGCGGCGCCTCCGAGGCTCTCGACGAGGTCCTGGCCCTGGACGAGCGCCGGCGGGAGATCACCGCGCGCGTCGAGGCCCTTCGAGCCGCGCAGAACAGGGGATCGAAGGAGATCGCCGCAGCGAGTTCGCAGGGCGAGCGGCAGGCCGTCATCGAGCGACTGCGCTCGGTCTCCGCCGAGCTCGAGGAGCTCGAGCCGGGGCTCGCCGGGATCGAGGAGCGGCTGAACGAGGCGGCGAGTCGACTTCCCAACGTGCCACACGCCTCCGTGCCCGAGGGAAGGGACGAAGCGGACAACGAGGTCCTGCACGTCGGTCCGGCGTCTCCGCGGCTGTTCGACTTCGAGCCACGGGACCATGTCGCCATCGGCCAGGCTCTCGGAATGCTGGAGCTGGAGCGTGGAGTTCGAGCCTCGGGCGCGCGCTTCGCCTACCTCACGGGCGATGCAGTCCTCATCCAGTTCGCCCTGATGCAATACGCCCTCGAGTTCGCCATCCCACGAGGGTTCGTCCCAGTGGTGCCTCCGGTCCTCGTGCGCCGCGAGGCCATGTACGGAACCGGGTTCCTCCCCTCCGGAGAGGAGCAGATCTACGTGACGAGGGATGACGACCTGTATCTGGCGGGGACGTCCGAGGTGCCGCTTGCCGCGCTGCATGCCGGGGAGATCTTCGAGCCCGAGCAGCTCCCCCGGCGGTACCTGGGCTACTCGACCTGTTTCCGGCGCGAGGCCGGAACCTACGGGAAGGACACCAGGGGCATCTTCCGGCTCCACCAGTTCGACAAGCTCGAGATGTTCAGCTTCGTCCTTCCGAATGAGTCGTGGGATGAGCACGAACGGATCCTGGCCCTGGAGGAGGAGTGGGTGCAGTCACTCGGGATCCCGTACAGGGTGGTGAACTGCTGCACCGGCGAACTGAGCGCCTCGAACGCGAAGCGCTACGACATCGAGGCTTGGTTCCCAGGCCAGGAACGCTACCGCGAGATCACGTCAGCCTCGAACACAACGGACTTCCAGGCCCGCCGGCTCGAATGCCGGGTGCGTCTCCCGGAGGGGAACCGCCCCGTCCACACCTTGAACGGCACGCTGTGCGCCATCGGGCGAACGCTCATCGCCCTGCTCGAGAACGGACAGCGGGCGGACGGTTCCGTCGAGCTGCCCGAGGTCCTGCAGCGATACCTGCCCGCCCCGGGCTAGAGGCGACAACATCCGGATCCAGGGCGAGAAGGGCCGGTCGCCTCCGACGTAGAATGGCGCGGGATGGGGACTCAGCTGACGGACCGCCCGGAGGGGCAGCCACCCACCGATCGCGTCTGGAGCATCGAGACCAACGGGATCAATCCGATCCCGGACACCGAGCGCCACGGAAAGCCGCTCGAGCTCTTCTGGGTCTGGTGCGCCGCGAATATCGGCATCCTGGGCGTCACCTACGGGGCGTTCCTCGTGACCTTTTTCGGGCTGAGCTTCTTCCAATCGATCGTGGCCGCGCTGCTCGGCACGGTCCTCTCGTTCTCTCTCGTGGGGTTCATCAGCCTGGCGGGAAAGCTCGGCGGCGCGCCCACGCTGGTGCTGTCGCGCGCCTCCTTCGGCGTGATCGGCAACGTGATCCCGACGCTCATCAGCTACATCTCACTGGTGGGCTGGGAGATCATCCTGGTTGCCCTGTCCACCCTCGGCGCCCAGGCAATCCTCGACCGGTTGGGGATCGGAGGGGGCGACGCGACCCTCGGCATCGCCTTCGGCGTCATCGCGCTCGCGACGATTGCGATCGGGCTGCTCGGGCACGCGACCATCGTCAAGATTCAGACCTGGTTCACGTGGGCCTTCGCGGCCATGACGGTCGGGTTCATCGCCCTGGAGATCGACCGGGTCGACTGGGACAAGGTCACCTCGCTGCCGTCCGGTGACTTTCTGGGAGGGTTCATCGGTGGGATGTCGATCATCATGGCCGGGCTGGGGATCGGATGGGTCAATGCGGCAGCCGACTACAGTCGGTACCTCCCCCGCGAGACCAGCTCGCGCGCCGTCGTGGGATGGACCGTGTTCGGTGCCAGCGTCGCTCCCATCGTCCTGATCCTGTTCGGCGTCCTGCTGGCGGCGAACGACTCGTCGCTCGCGAACGTGCTGCATCCAGGAGAGCTCGCCAGGCCGTTGCCCACGTGGTTCCTCGTGCCGTACCTGGCGACGGCCGCGGGGGGCCTGATCGCCGGCGCGGTCCTGGACATCTACTCATCGGGCCTGAATCTGCTCACCCTTGGAGTCAAGCTCCCCCGGTACCAGTCGGTAGCGATCGACGGCGTGCTCATGCTGATCGGCAACATCTATTTGCTCTTCATCGCCGAGGAGAGCTTCCTCTTCTCCTTCATCGGGTTCCTCGTGACGCTGGGGGTGCTCCTTGCTTCCTGGGCGTCCATCTTCCTCGTGGACATGTTCATGTACCGGCGCCGCTCGGGATATTCGGAGGCCGACCTCTACACGGCGCGAGGAAGGTATGGAAGCGGGAACGTGGCCGGCATCGCCTCGTTCCTGGTGGCCTCGTTCGTCGGGCTCGGACTCGTCAACTCCGGCTCGCCGATCTTCACGTGGGTCGGATACCTGCTTCGGTGGTTCAACCTCGACGAGGGTGCCCTCGCCACCAGCAGCATCGGCATCCTGATCGCCTTCGGCCTCGCCGGCATCCTGTACGCGCTCCTCTCCAGGCTCCTCCCGATCGAGACCGGGGTTCAGGCCGGCGAACCGGCCCGCGCGCCGGTTCGGTGAGCCGGGTCGCCGACAGCCCGAACCGAGGAGGAGCGCTGCTGGTCGTCATCGACATGCAGGGGGTCTTCGGCGAGCCAGAAAGCCCCTGGTTCACCCCCGGGTATCCCAAGATCGTCAGGCCTATTGACGAACTCGTCACGTCCTTCGGCGACCGGGTCGTCTTCACGCGGTTCGTGCTCTCCGAGCGGCCCGAGGGAAGCTGGATCCCGTATTACCGGCGCTGGCATGCGGTCACCACCCAGGACGCGAGGCCGCTGTTCGAGCTCACGGAGCCGTGGGCGGGGAGGCGCCCCCAGACCCTGGACAAACCCACGTTCTCGAAGTGGGGCCCGGAGCTGAAGGCGGAGGCGGGAGCCGGGCGCACACTCGTCCTCTGCGGCGTCGCCACCGACTGCTGCGTGATCTCGACCGCGGTCGCGGCCGCCGACGCCGGGATGTTCGTCC
>JACDEY010000166.1 GCA_013816105.1 Actinomycetota bacterium | reverse complement strand
ACGCGTCGCTGTCCCCGGAGGCAGCCGGGACTCCGCTCAGAGGTCCGAGGAGCGCCAGGCTCAGTGCCCAACGAACCGAGACCGTGACTCCCCTACCACCGCGGCGAAGCCGCACGGGCAACACATCTCCTGTTTCGCACGATCCCCGAGCGTCGGCGGTCGAGCTTCTCGGTCCTCAGTCCAGATGGACGAACTTGGCGATCGACGGCACGCCGTTCCCATTGAGAATGACCAGCATGTAATAGCCGGGCGGCGCGATGTTGCCGTTCGAGGGGGCGTCCACCGCGAGGTTTCCATTCGTCAGGCTGAAGCCGAGGTCGACGTAACGCTGATCCATGTTGAACCCGTGGGTGGTGGCCGTTGGCCGGATGAGCGCGACCCGCTGGATCTCGGCCGCCTGCCGGGTCCGCACCATGAAGCCGTCGTTGTAGTGGATCGAACTCGGAACCGACCTGATCTTCGGTCGTGGACCCTGGAACAGGTACGGCGGGCTGTAGATCTCGACCGTGGTCATCTCCCCCGGCAGCCCGTCATCATCGCCGGCGGTGAGGACCCGGCCGTCGGGGAGCAGGACCGCGCTCGAATGGTACTGCCGGTCGACCTGCTGTGCGGCCATGGTGGACCACGTTCCGGTGGACGGATCGTATAGCTCAGCCTCAAGCGCGGGCGGCCCGGGCAGTGGGTCGGTGCCGCCACCGTTCGCTAGGACGGTCCCGTCCGCGAGCAGCGTGTAGTTCCCGTGGTTCCGGACGAAGGCCATCGGGCCCGTGTACTGCCACTGTGGCGTCGGGTCGTTCAGGTCGATGATCTCGGCGGTGTTGGTGGAGCTGCCCCCCGCGGTCAGCACCGTGTGCAGGTCGGGGAGCATCACGACTCCGCCCGCCTCCCGCCGACCGTGGTTCATCTTGTCCAAGGCCGTCCAGGTGTTGTTGGAGGGGTCGAACATGCGGCTGTTCCGGTCGGGACCCGCGAGGAAGACCTTCCCGTCGGTGGTGAGCAGCGTCCGAGGATAGAGCCCGTTGGTGTCCTGGTCAGCCGATGGTGGAAGCGTGGTGTAGGACCCCGTCGCCGGGTTGTATCGCTCGACCTGCTTGATCCGCTCCTGACCACGTTCGTCGCGGCCCGAGAACACCAGCTGGGACCCATCGCCCAGGGCGATGTCGGTCGGATACCAGCGGGCGAAGGCCATGGTTCCCGTTTCCGTCCACGTGTTCGTCGTCCAGTCGAACAGCGTGGAGTCCGGTGTTCCTTCGCCGACCTCTCCCCCCGGGTTGAGATTGATCTCGCCGCCGGATATGAGCAGCTTCCCATTCGGCAGGAAGACGTGGCCGCCGCAGAACACGTTCCGTTGATACGGAAGGGTCACGTCGGTGACCTGCAGGGTCACGGGATCGAAAACCTTGGCCAGGTTCCCCTTCCCCGGGGTGTAGATGTGCTCCAACAACAGAACCTTCCCATTGGGCAGCAGGGCCGCATGGATTCCGATCACGCCCACGTCGATCGGTGCGCTCCACTGTCCGACTTCCTCGGGGCCCTCGATCGTGCCCAGGGAAATGGCACCGAAAGACAATCCAAGCGCCAGGACCAGCGAGGTGGCAATGGTCAGGATGGATGAGCGGCGTGACCTCACAGAGACTCCCTCCTTGGCGGCTCGAGCTCGCCTTACGCGGGCGAACTTGCAGTATATGACTGCGTTCGCCAGAAAGTCCACGCATTGGATTCAGGCTCGCCGGCGGCCGCGATGGCCGGTCGCGGGTCGGCCCCCCGTATACTGAGCCCCCGCCGGGCAGATTAACCCGACGATGGAGACCAGGTTGCCGAACCCCACACGACCGGGCGGGAGACGCGAATACCTGCGCCGAAAGCTCTTCGGCGGTAACTTCTGGGGAAGGCTCAACACGCGCATTGTCGGGCAGATGTACGTCGACCGTGGCTCGGATCCGTTCGGGACGGTCCTGCTGGCCGGCAGCGCCCGGGCCGGCACCACGTGGATCTCGGACATCCTCAACCACCGCAACGAGTACCGCTACATCTTCGAGCCCTTCCACCCGAACCGCCTGGCCGCAACCCGCGGCTTCCGTCCACGTCAGTACCTGCGGCCCGACAACGACGATCCGGCCTACCTAGGGCCGGCCACGGACATCCTCTCCGGCCGGGTGCGCAGCGTCTGGACCGACAAGTACAACCGCAAGCGGGTGGCTTCACGGCGCCTGGTGAAGGAGGTGCGTGGCAACCTCCTGCTCGGCTGGATCTCCTCCCATTTTCCGCAAGTCCCGATCATCTTGCTCCTGCGCCATCCCTGCGCCGTCGTCAATTCCCAGCTCGACCTCAAGTGGAACTGGCACCTGGACCTGGGGGATCTCCTGTCCCAGTCCCCGTTGATGGAGGACCACCTCGAGCCCTTCCGTGAGCTAATGACGACAACCACGGTGCGCTTCGACCAGCACGTCCTGCTCTGGTGCATCGAAAACTACGTTCCGCTGCGCCAGTTCCGTCCGGGTGACGTGCACGTGGCCTTCTACGAGCACTTCTGCGTGGATCCGGCGAGGGAGATCGAGCGGATGCTCTCGTTCCTCGGCAAGCCGTTCGATCCCGCCGCCCTGGCCAACGTCTCGAAGCCGTCGGCGGTCAGCCGGAAGACGAGCGCGATCGTCTCCGGGGAGTCGCTGGTGGAGAGCTGGCGGAAGAAGGTCAGCGACGAGCAGGTGGCCAGGGCCGAAGAGATCCTCGGGGCCTTCGGCCTCGACCGCGTCTACGGAGCCGAGCCCCTTCCGAAGCTCGCCGCCGCCTCCGGGGCGCTGTCCGGGGAGGTTCCGCTATGAAGACGCTCGGCGACTCGGCGCTCGGTCAGGTCGGTCGGCGGCTGGCGGGGCAGCTCTACGTGGATCGCGATCGGGACCACCGCAACAGCATCTTCCTGGCCGGCAGCGGCCGGAGCGGCACCACTTGGGTGGCGGACATCATCAACCACCGCAACGAGTACCGGTACATCTTCGAGCCGTTCCATCGACACAAGGTTCCCCTGTGCGCCCCCTTCAAGTACCGTCAGTATCTGCGCCCGGACGACGCCGATCCCATCTTCCGGGTGCCCGCGAGACGGATCCTCACGGGCGACGTCAGAAACCTGTGGACGGACAAGTACAACCGCAAGCGGGTCTCTAACCGTCGTCTGCTCAAGGACGTGCGGGCGAACCTGTTCCTGAAGTGGATGCACGTTCAGTTCCCGGGCATGCCGATCGTGCTGCTCCTGCGCCACCCGTGCGCGGTGGCGAGCTCGCGCCTCAAGGTTGACTGGCAGGGTGGAGCGGATCTCCGCCAGTTCCTGGCGCAACCGAGACTCGTGGAGGACCACCTGGCGCCGTTTCGCGACGCCATGGCAGGGGCCGAAGACGACTTCGAGCGAATGATCTTCTTCTGGTGCGTCGAGAACTACGTGCCGCTCCGGCAGTTCTCAGCCGGCCAGATCCACGTGGTCCTCTACGAGGCGCTGTGCGTTGAGCCGGAGCGAGAGATCGAGCGGCTCTTCGCGTTCCTCGGCACGCCCTTCGACCCGCATGTCCTTGGCTCGGTCGCCAGGCCCTCCTCGGCCACCCGGAAGGACAGCGCGATCGTGTCGGGGGAGAGCCTCATCGGTGCATGGACGAAGCACCTCTCGACCGACCAGGTGACCCGGGCCGTGAAGATCCTCGAGTTGTTCGAGCTGGATCGGATCTACGGACGCTCGCCGACGCCGACCGCGGAGGTCGCCGAGCAGGTCTTCTCGAGTTGAGCCCCCGAGGTCACCG
>JACDEY010000019.1 GCA_013816105.1 Actinomycetota bacterium | reverse complement strand
GCGTAGAGAAGGTCGTAGGTATTGAGATTCCCCGGATACCCCACCTTGACGTGGCCCAGGTTGCGGAAGGACTTCTCGAGGGCGTCATCGGGCTCGGCGATCACGAAAAGGATGCGGCCGCGCAGCTCGAGCGCATCGAGAAGGGCGACGGCATCCTTCGTTCGGGGCCCGTCGAAAGCCAGGTCCGCCAGCACCGAGAGCTTTTCGCTCCGGGACGCGTCCGACAGCGCAGAGCGCAGGGCCGCCCTCCTCATTCTCTTGTTCACTCGCACCGAGTAGTCCCTCGGTTTCGGCCCGTGGGCCACACCGCCGCCCGACCAGATGGGAGAGCGGGTCGACCCGTGGCGCGCGCGGCCCGTGCCCTTCTGCCTCCAGGGCTTCTTGCCGCCGCCGGAGACCTCTCCGCGGGTCTTCGTCGAGTGCGTGCCGGCGCGCTGCGCTGCCAGTCCCGCGACCACCACCTGGTGCATGACCGGCACGTTCACGGGGGCCTCGAAAAGGGCGGATGGAAGTTCTCGCCGACCGACCACGGCGCCCTTCACGTCTCGGACGTCGATCGTCGGCATCAGGCCCTCCCCTTCGCGTCTCCGGCCTTCACCGAGGAGCGAACCATGACGAGAGCCCCGCTCGGCCCCGGAACCGCCCCCCGCAGCAGGAGCAGATTCCGTTCGGGATCCGACTCGACCACCTCGAGATTGAGGACCGTGACCCGCTCGTTCCCCATCTGCCCGGCCATCTTCATCCCCTTGAAGACCCTGGAGGGAGTGGCGCAGGCCCCTATCGAGCCCGGAGAACGGTGCTTGCGCTGCGTTCCGTGGGAGGCGCTCAGGCCGCCGAAGCCATGTCGCTTCATCGTTCCCGCGAAGCCCTTGCCCTTCGACACCCCGACGACGTCCGCCCGCTCGCCGGGCTGGAAGATATCGACGGTGATGCGCTGGCCGGGCGAGTACGTCGCCGACGCATCGGTCCGAAACTCGACGAGGTGGCTGGCAGGCTTCGCGTTCGCCGCCTTGAAATGACCGGCCATCGGCTTGCTGACGCGAGAGCGCTCGCGCTCGAGGTAGGCGAGCTGGACGGCCCGATACCCGTCACGCTCATCGGTCTTCACCTGCGTCACGACGCACGGCCCCGCCTGGATGACCGTCACGGGCAGGGCACGGGAGTCATCGGTGAAGATCTGCGTCATCCCGAGCTTGGTCCCCAGGATGCCCTTCGTCTCCGCCATCGTCCCGTCCCCGTCCTGTCAGTCGTCAGTCGCCGGTCTAGAGCTTGATCTCGATGTCCACGCCCGCGGACAGGTTCAGCCGCTGAAGCTCCTGCACCGTCTTCGAGGTGGCATCCATGATGTCGATCAGCCGCTTGTGGGTGAGCATCTGGAAGTGCTCCCTGCTGTCCTTGTCCTTGTGGGGCGAGCGGATGACCGTGTACACGGTCCGCTCGGTCGGCAAGGGCACCGGTCCCACCACCTTCGCGCCCGTTCGCGTGACGTGATCGGCGATGTCGCGAGCGGCCGCGTCCAGGATCTCGTGGTCGTACGCGCGCAGCTTGATGCGGATCCTCGGCGCCGCCATCAGTGGCAGCCTTCCGTGGTCGCGGGCGATCGGCTGTTGACGCCGCGAACGAGTGCGGTGCGCGCGTTCACTTGAGGATGGTGGTAACCCTTCCGGCGCCGACGGTGCGGCCGCCCTCACGGATGGCGAAGCGGAGGCCTTCCTCCATGGCGATGGGCGCGATGAGCTCCACGTTCATGGTGGTGTTGTCGCCCGGCATGATCATCTCGGTGCCTTCGGCGAGGTTGATCGTCCCGGTGACGTCGGTGGTGCGGAAGTAGAACTGCGGACGGTAGTTCCCGAAGAACGGCGTGTGCCGCCCTCCCTCTTCCTTGGAGAGGACGTAGACCTGCGCCTCGAACTGGGTGTGCGGCGTGATGGAGCCGGGCTTGGCCAGGACCTGCCCGCGCTCGATCTCGTCCTTGTCGATTCCACGAAGCAGCACGCCGACGTTGTCTCCGGCCTGTACGTCGTCGAGCAGCTTCCGGAACATCTCGAGGTCGGTGGCCACGGTCTTTCGTGTGGGCTTGATCCCCACGATCTCGACCTCGGACATCTTGTTCAGGGCACCGCGCTCGACGCGGCCGGTCGCCACCGTCCCACGACCGGTGATCGAGAAGACGTCCTCGATCGGCATCAGGAACGGCTTGTCGACGTCGCGCGTCGGCTCGGGGATGTACTGGTCGCAGGCGGCCATCAGTTCGTCGATCTTGCCGACCCACTCGGGGTCGCCCTCGAGGGCCTTCAGCGCCGAACCCACGATGACGGGGACATCGTCGCCAGGGAACTCGTAGGCGGAGAGCAGCTCGCGCACCTCGAGCTCAACCAGGTCGAGGATCTCGGGGTCGTCGACCATGTCGGCCTTGTTCAGGAACACGACGATGTAGGGCACACCCACCTGGCGGGCGAGCAAGACGTGCTCACGCGTCTGGGGCATGGGGCCGTCCGCGGCGGAGACGACCAGGATCGCCCCGTCCATCTGCGCGGCGCCCGTGATCATGTTCTTGATGTAGTCCGCGTGGCCGGGACAGTCGACGTGGGCGTAGTGCCGGTTGTCGGTCTGGTACTCCACGTGAGCGATGGCGATGGTGATCCCCCGCGCCTTCTCCTCCGGCGCCTTGTCGATCTGGTCGAACGGGGTGAAGTCGGCAAGCCCGCGCTCCGCAAGGACCTTCGTGATCGCGGCCGTGAGTGTGGTCTTGCCGTGGTCGATGTGCCCGATCGTCCCGATGTTGACGTGTGGCTTGGTCCGCTCGAATCTCTTCTTCGCCATCTTTCGTGCTCCTTCCGCTTCCGATCTCGACTTACTCGCCTCGGACCCGCGCCACGATCTCCCGGGAGATCTGGGCGGGCACTTCCTGGTACGCGTGCAGCTGCATCGGCGTGTGGGAGGCGCGCCCTTGCGTCCGGGATCGAAGGTCCGTGGCGTAGCCGAAGAGCTCCGCCAGGGGAACCAGCACCCGGATCGAGCGAATGCCGGCGCGCTCCTCGATGTGTTCGATCCGCCCGCGGCGGGAGGTCACGTCGCCCAGGACCTCGCCCATGAACTCCTCGGGCGTCAGGATCTCGAACTCCATGACGGGCTCGAGCAGCGCGGGGTCGGCCTTTCGGGTCCCGTCCCGCAGCGCCATTTGTCCAGCGATCTTGAAGGCGATCTCCGACGAGTCGACCTCGTGATAGGAGCCGTCCGTCAGGATCGCGCGAACGTCGACCATCGGATAGCCCGCCAGGACGCCAGACTCCATGGCCTCCTGGATGCCCTGGTCGACCGAGGGGATGTACTCACGGGGGATCGAGCCACCCACGATCTTGTTGATGAACTCGTATCCGCCTCCCGCGCCCGTCGGCTCGAGGTCGATGACCACATGCCCGTACTGCCCGCGGCCGCCTGTCTGGCGAACGTACCGGGCGACGACCTTGTGCGCGACCTTGCGGATGGTCTCGCGGTAGGCCACCTGCGGCTTGCCGACGTTCGCTCCGACGTTGAACTCCCTGGTGAGGCGGTCGACGAGGATCTCCAGGTGAAGCTCACCCATTCCCGAGATCAACGTCTGACCCGTCTCGTCGTTGAAGCGGACCAGGAACGTTGGGTCCTCGTCAGCGAGCTTCGCGAGCGCAACGGTCAGCTTGTCCTGATCGGCCTTCGTCTTCGGCTCGATCGCGACCGACACCACCGGGGTGGGGAACGTCATGGCCTCGAGCACGATTGGATTGGCCGGCTCGCACAGCGTGTCGCCCGTCGTCGTGTGCTTCAGTCCCACGACGGCGACGATGTCGCCGGTGAAGGCCGCTTCCATGTCCTCGCGGTGGTTGGCGTGCATCTGCAGGATGCGGCCGATCCGCTCCTTCCGACCCTTCGTGGAGTTCTCCACGTGGGCCCCGGCGCGCAGCGTGCCCGAATACAGGCGGATGTAGGTGAGCCGCCCCACGTAGGGGTCGGTCATGATCTTGAAAGCCAGCGAGGAGAAGGGCTCGTCGTCGGAGGGCTGCCGGACGGCCTCGTCGCCGTTTGGGGTGACCCCCGGGAGAGCAGGCACGTCGAGGGGCGAGGGCAAGAAGGTGACGATGGCGTCCAGCAGCGGCTGGATGGCCTTGTTCTTGAAGGCCGAGCCGCACAGCACCGGCGTGCCCTGGGACCGGAGCGTTGCTACGCGCACCGCCCGTCGCAGCTCCTCGGCGGTGGGCTCGTCGCCGTGCACGTACTTGTCCATGAGCGCCTCGTCGTGGTCGGCGAGCTGCTCGAAGAGGCGGTGGCGCCACCCCTCGGCCCGCTCCCGGTACTCCTCGGGGATCTCGCGGTCCTCCCATTCCTCGCCGAGTCCGTCGCTCGGCCAGTAGTGGCCGCGCATCTCGATGAGGTCGATGACCCCGTGGAATCCTTGCTCGAGGCCCCAGGGCAGCTGCACGACGAGCGGGACGGCGTGGAGGCGGTCCTCGATCATGCGGACGGTGCGCTCGAAGTCGGCTCCTGTCCTGTCCATCTTGTTGATGAAGCAGATCCTGGGGACGACGTAGCGATCGGCCTGGCGCCAGACGGTTTCGGTCTGGGGCTCGACCCCGGCAACGCCGTCGAACACGGCGACCGCGCCGTCCAGCACCCGAAGCGACCGCTCCACCTCCACCGTGAAGTCCACGTGCCCGGGCGTATCGATGATGTTGATCCAGTGGTTCTTCCACATACACGTGGTGGCCGCGGACGTGATCGTGATGCCCCGCTCCCGTTCCTGGACCATCCAGTCCATCTGGGCCGTGCCCTCGTGGACCTCTCCGACCTTGTAGGACTTGCCCGTGTAATAGAGGATGCGCTCGGTCGTGGTGGTCTTGCCCGCATCGATGTGGGCCATGATCCCGATGTTCCGCGTTCGGACGAGCGGATACTCCCGGATCAGGAGGCCCTTGCCGGCCCCTCCGGGCGTTCGTCTCGCCGTCTCCTTGACCGTCTGCGCCATCTCCAACTTCCTTGCCGGGGTGGCCATCGTTCAGGCCTTCCCGCGCTGGCCGGGCCGATGTCTCCCGGTCTCGCGGCTACCTTCGATGCCCACGCCCCTTACCACCGGTAATGGGCGAACGCCTTGTTCGCCTCCGCCATCTTGTGGAGATCGTCCCTCCGCTTGACCGACGCGCCCTGGCCGCTCGCGGCGTCCATGAGCTCTGCCACCAGCCGCTCGGCCATGGAGTGTTCCCGCCGCGCCCGGGAGTAGTTCACCAGCCACCTCATGGCGAGCGTCGTGCCGCGCAGGGGACGAACCTCGATGGGCACCTGGTAGCTCGCGCCGCCAACCCGTCGCGACTTCACCTCGAGCAGCGGACGCACGTTCTCGACGGCTCGCTTGAGCGTGACTACCGGATCGTTCGCGGTCCGCTCGCTGATGGTCTCCAGGGCGTCGTAGACGATGCGTTCGGCCGTCCCCTTCTTCCCGTTCAGCAGGATCTTGTTGATGAGCTGGGTGACGAGCGGGTTCTGATAGATGGGGTCAGGCACAACCTCGCGCTTGACTGCAGGTCCCTTCCGCGGCATGGCCGACCCCCCTAGCCGCTCGCCTTGGCGCCGTACTTCGACCGGGCCTTCTTGCGATCCCGGACGCCGGCCGTGTCCAGAGCGGCTCGGACCACCTTGTACCGGACACCGGGGAGGTCCTTCACCCGGCCGCCCCTGACCAGGACGATGGAGTGTTCCTGGAGGTTGTGGCCGATGCCGGGGATGTAGGCGGTGACTTCGCCGCCCGTGGTCAGACGGACCCGTGCGACCTTGCGAAGGGCGGAGTTTGGCTTCTTGGGAGTGACCGTGTAGACGCGCGTGCAGACGCCGCGGCGCTGCGGAGAGCCCCGAAGCGCGGGGCTCTTCGTCTTGCTCCGCGGGCGCTCACGCCCGGACCTGACCAGTTGCTGTACGGTCGGCATAGCTCTCTTCTCTGCACTCTCGTCGTTGCCCTCGTCCGTCCGACAAAAAGCCGGACCCTATGGCCCGGCCCAGGGAGGAACTGAATCCTGCCTTCCCTTCGGGGTCATGCTTTTTTGGGACGATCTGGCACGGCCCGGCCTGTCCGAGCCGCAACCAAGAATGCTACGGGTCACCCTCGGAAGTGTCAACGCGGCGACCAGCGGAAACGGTTCGGATTCAGGGCCCCTCAGAGCGGGTTGACGGGCTCCTCGTCCCTGCGGCGGCCTATCGCCGGCTCGACGTGACAATGGCAATCGTGGTTGGAGCATTCCTCCGCCCAGGCACGCCCGGGGTCCCAGACCATTTCGGGGTCGTCCTTCGCGTACACGAACTGGCACCCGCAGTGAGGGCAAGCGCCCGGAAGGACGTCATGGAAGTCGAGCTCCTGGTCTCGCCGCCTGACCGGAAGTTCCGGCTCGCCACCCATGATCAACCTCCCCTTCATGCGGACCCGATCATACGTCTGGACGGCCGACCCCCCGGGGGGTCAGTAATCCCATTGCTGGGCGAAGAACGCATCACCGGGTCACCGCCCTCGTGGAGCTCCTCGGCCGTGATCCGCTCGAGCTGCTTCTTTCGAGTCTCGACCCCCCAGATCATGATCGCCACGATGGCGAGCACGATGGGGATGGCCCCGATCACGGCGGTCGCGGAGATCGAGGGCGCCGCGATCGCCGCGACCACCAGGGCAAGGATCATGACGCCACCGAACTTGGTGGCGCCCGCGGCCAGGCCGGTGCCGCGCGAGCGGACCCGGGTCGGGTAGACCTCGGCGGCGTACGCGGCGACGACCGCGGTGAGCGAGCTGATGCCCCAGATGGGGACGATGAGCAGGACGTAGAGCATCGTCCTGTTGTCGACCACCGAGTCGCCGGCGATTACGAACCCGATCAGCGCCGCGGCGGTGGCCGCCGCCATCAGGATGATCGTCTTCTTCGCGCTCCAGAACCCGTACAGCCAGGCGATGGGGAAGTTCAGCGGGAACCCGATCAGCGCGGAGTCCCGAAGGATCTTGCTGGCGTCGACCTCGCCGAATCCGAGCCTCTGGAGGTTCGACGGGATCCATTGCTGGAACCCGTACTGCACCATGCCGATCCCGATCCCCAGCAACAGGACCACCACCGACAGTCCGATGAACGGGCCCGAGAACAGCGTGGCGAAGCGGCTCTTCACGTCGCGCTCCACGTTCACCGAGGATTCGTCGCCCTCGACCACCACGGCCCCGTATCGCTCCATGATGGCCCGGGCCTCCTCCTCCCGGCCATGCTGGAGCAGGAACCGCGGCGACTCGGGGATCCACCGGTTCAGCAGGATCAGGATGAGCCCTGTGGGTAAGCTGATGAGCCAAAGCATGCGCCAACCGAAGGCGTCGGGAGCAGCGATCGTCGAGGCGAGCCAGCTCGTGATGATGTAAGCGCCGGCCACGTCGCCTCCGATCAGCACCATGAGCCAGCCACGATGACGGGCCGGGATGGTCTCCGCCATAAGGGCAAAGGTGATGGGGAGCATCCCGCCGACGCCGAGCCCCATGATGAAGCAGACGACCAGGTTCATCCAGTACTCGGGCATTGCCCCACACACGGCCACCGCGATGAAGATGATGGCCGCCAGCAGGATCGAGGCTCGGCGCCCGATCTTGTCCCCGAGCCACCCCCACACGAACGACCCGACCACCGTGCCGGAGATCCCCGAGAGCGGGTACAGCGCGATGGGCAGGGCGTCGGCGTTCGGGTTGAGGGGTCCCTTCAACCCGTACTCCAGTGCCGCGCCGGGCGCGATGAACGCGAGCGTGGTGGGCTTCATCACGTCGATGGTGATGGCGGCCGCCATCACCAGGAGGAGGCCCACATGGGAGGCCTTCATGGGCGCGTCGTCCATGGCTCGGACCTTGATGCGGGAGACGTATCCGTGGCTGACCTCAGACAGTCGCGGGAACAGCCCGTAGCCGGTCGCCACCAGGCCGCCGAAGATCAGAAGCATGCCCAGCATGAAGGGGGCATCGGGTGAGGATCCGGCCAGAACATAGTTCCGGTCGCTGGCCGCGAAATAGAAGGGGAGATGCAACAGCACCCCCAGCGTGATGGCCGCGCTGCCGAGCCAGAAGGCGAGGGGATGTTCGTAGCTGATCCCGGTCATCTTCCTCTTGGATGGTCGTATCGCCGCGCCGATCGCCATGCGCCTCGTCCCTTCTGCCCCCTTGGGGCGGCTCGCTCGCACTTCGTCCCAGTCGTGGGGACCGGGGCGTCACCTGTCCGCCCCTCGTCAGCGAGTCTTTGGCCCGCTCCAGCTTCCGGTGGCGACGGGCGCCGTGGCCCCGGTCTTGCTCCCGCACCGCCGGCAGATGAACGCCTCCTCATCCTGCCGATAGTCGGCCACCCCCAGGCACGTCGGGCACGTGAGGGTGTGGTCCTTCTCGGGGTCCATCGCCCACGGGCGAAGCAGGTTCCCGGGGCTCCTCAGCACCTTCTCGTACGCCTCTTGCATGGCGCCCAGGAGCGCCCGTGCCCGGCGCTGCGTCTCGGGCAGGTACGGGTTGCCCTGGAGCGTGCGGACGATCTCCTCCCTGCGGGAGGGGCTTGTTGCCCAGCGGGTCAGAAGGTTCTGCAGCTTGTAGAACATCGAGATGAGCTCGTACCAGACGTCGACGCCCGTTTCGACCCGTCCCTGGTAGGCAGCGAACGGCGTGGCCTCCTCGGCCGTACGGAATGACTCGACGATCGCCTCATACGCGTACAGGCCGGAGAAGAGTGCGACGTCCACGCCGGAGGAGAAGATCGGGTCCACGAACCGCAGCGCGTCGCCGATCAGGAGCCACCCCGGACCGGCGAACTGGTCGATCTTGTACGAGTAGTCGCCCTCGATCCACCACGGCCGGACGCGCACCGCATCCTTCATGGCTTCGGAGAAGTTCCGGCTTCGCTCCACCATGCCGTAGAAGAACTCCTCGTGGCTCACGCCGGACTTCTGGAAGTCCTCCTTGTCGACGACGACTCCCATGGACGCGCGCCCATAGCGCAAAGGGATGTGCCACGACCACCCCTGGTTGAGTCCGAGGAAGTAGAAGAGCGTGAATCCGTCCAGCCGCGCCGGGGGCTGCTTCACGCCCTCGAACCAGGAGTAGATGCAGAACTGGTTGAAGTTCGGGTCCTTCCGCTTCAACTTGAGCTGGTTGGCCAGGAAGCAGCGGCGGCCGCTCGCGTCCACGACCACCCTCGCGTAAAGGTCGCGCTCCCAACCGTCCGCGACCTGGGCGCGAACCCCGACCGCGCGACCGCCCTCGAAGAGGACCTTCTGCACCTTGACGCCTTGCAGGACCTTGGCCCCCTTCTCGTGCGCATGCCGCAGGAGCATCGTGTCCATCACGTCCCGCTCGACGTTGTAGGTGTATGGCTGCGGACCCCCGGGGATCGGATACTCGAAGAGCCAGATCTCGACGAAATTCCACGGCTTGGTCCTGGGAGCGTTCCAGCCCGTCCCGGGCTTGTGGATGAACCCCGCGTCGTTCATCTTGTCAAGAAAGCCGATCCGCTCGAAGATCAGGTTCGTGGAGGGCGTGAGCGACTCCCCCACGTGGTCCCGGGGGTGTACGTCCTTCTCGATGATGAGGGCCTTGTGCCCGTCCATCGCGAGCAGGCTCCCCAGCGCGGAGCCAGCGGGACCCCCGCCGATGATGATGACGTC
>JACDEY010000165.1 GCA_013816105.1 Actinomycetota bacterium | reverse complement strand
AAGCTCATCGACGCGGGCGTTTCGTTGCAGCGGGTGCGCAAGGCCGTCGCCTACCTCCAGGAGCATCTGGGCACGAATCCCGCCGGGGTGACGCTCATGTCCGATGGGATCAAGATCTACGCCTGCAAGTCCGAGGACGAGATCATCGACCTCGTGAAGCGTGGACAGGGCGTGTTCGCGATCGCTGTCGACAAGGTCTGGGACGACCTGGCGAGCTCGCTGGGAACCTCGAAGAAGGAGACGAAGCGGTTACCCGCCGTCCTCACCCGAGCCGGAGGCGCTTGAGCCGACCGAGGGGCTCAGGCCCTCCCGACCAGCTCTTCACCGACACCGCCAACTTCGCCCACGCCAGCGAGCGCCAGTTCGCCCGCCTGCTCGACTTCTATCAGATCGAATGGCGGTACGAGCCGACATCCTTCGACCTCGAGTGGGACGCGAAGGGCAACGTGATCCAGCGCTTCACCCCCGACTTCTATCTGCCCGCGTACGACCTCTACATAGAGATCACGACGCTGAATCAGAAGCTCGTCACGAAGAAGAACCGCAAGGTCCGCCGCCTGCGCGAGCTCTACCCTCAGGTCAATTGCAAGATCTTCTACCAGCGGGACTACCTCTCACTCGTCACGAAGTACGGCTTGGACGACGGGAGGAAGGCGGGCTGATCGGCCTTCCCGGCGGGTGGAACCGGGGTCGTTCGAGCCGCCTGTAGACTCGCACCCGTGCAGTTCGCCCCCCACACGGACGACGACATCCGAGGCATGTTGGAGGCCTGCGGCCTGGCTTCGGTGGACGAGTTGTACGCCGATGTGCCGGCCGCCGTTCGGCTTGAGCGGGACCTCTCCATACCCCAGGGACTGTCCGAGATGGAGCTGGTCGCGGAGATGCGGCGTCTGGCCGGGCGCAACCGCAATCTCGACGACGTGGTGAGCATCGCGGGCGGGGGCGCTTACGACCACTACGATCCCTCGGTGGGCTGGGCCCTTGCCGGCCGCTCCGAGATCTACACGTCGTACACCCCTTACCAGCCGGAGCTGTCCCAGGGCGTGCTCCAGGCCCTGTTCGAGTACCAATCCATGATCTGCGAGCTGACCGGCCTGGACGTCTCGAACGCGTCGCTCTACGACGGGCCGACGGCCCTCGTGGAAGCCGTCAACATGGCCAGGTCGGCGACCCGACGAGACCGCGTCCTCGTGTCCCAGGGACTCGACCGCCGCTACCTCCACACTTTGGAGTCCTACGGGCGCGGGTCCGGATATCGGATAGACACCGCCCCGCTGTCGGGCGGGGTGACATCGGTGGCCGAGGTCGGCGAGGACATCGCCGCGCTCGTCGTCCAGCATCCGAGCTTCTGGGGCAACCTCGAGCCGATATCCGAGCTGTTCGACTCCGCGCACCGGGCGGGTGCCCGAGCGATCCACGTCTTCGATCCCCTTTCCCTCGGCGTGCTCCGCCCGCCCGCAGACGTGGGTGCCGACATAGCGGTCGCCGAGGGGCAGGTCCTCGGCAACCACCTCAACTACGGCGGGCCGTACCTGGGGGTCATCGCGGCGCGCTCCCAGGACGTCCGACGCATGCCCGGCCGCATCGTCGGGGAGACGACCGATGTCGAGGGCAGGCCCGGGTACGTCCTGACGCTTCAGGCTCGCGAGCAGCACATCCGCCGCGAGAAAGCCGCCTCGAACATCTGCACGAACCAGACGCTGATGGCGGTTGCAGCCACCGTCTACATGAGCTGGCTGGGCCCGGACGGGCTCGCGGAGGTCGGAAGCCAGTGCCTGGCAAAGGCCACTTATGCCGCCGAGCGCCTGGGGAGCCTCTCCTGCGCCGAGTTGGTCTGGCCCGACGCCGACTGTTTCAAGGAGTTCGCCGTACGCCCCGGGCGAGCGCCTCGCGACGTGCAGCGAGGGCTGTTCGAGGCCGGCTTCTTGGTGGGGCCAATCGCCGATGCCGAGTCCTTGCTGGTCGCCGTCACCGAACGCCGTACGCGCGAGGAGATCGATCGCTTCGTGAAGGCCTTCGAGGAGGCCGCGTCGTGAGCGGCGTCGGAGCCCCCGTCCGAACCACCGGCCCTCCTGTTCCCGCCACGTTGAGAGAGGTCTCGCGACGGGGACGCCGGGCCTGGTCACTCCCGGAGATGGACGTCCCTCCGGTGGAGGTGCCGCACGAACACCGGCGCGAAGGTCGAGTCGGTCTCCCCGAGGTATCCGAGCGTGACCTGGTCCGGCACTTCACGCGCCTCGCGCAGATCAACTTCGGCATCGACACCGGTTTCTACCCGCTCGGCTCGTGCTCGATGAAATACAACCCAAAGGTCGCGGAGACGGTCGCCGCGCTTCCCGGATTCCAGCGCCTGCACCCCCATCAGCCGGAGGAGACGGTGCAGGGTGCGCTCGAGATGCTCTGGCGGCTCGAGCGGGCGCTCTGCGAGATCACCGGCATGCACCGCGCCACGCTTCAGCCCCCGGCCGGCGCCAGCGGGGAGCTCACCGGGCTGCTGATCATGCGGGCGTTCCACGAGAAGCAGGGGAGCCCTCGGGCGAAGGTGCTGATCCCGGATTCCGCCCACGGCACCAATCCGGCGAGCGTGACGCTGGCCGGATACCGGGCCGTCCAGGTCCCCTCCGACTCGAGGGGCCTCGTCGATCTCGGCCGGCTCGAGAAGGTGGTCGACGACGACGTGGCCGGGCTCATGCTCACGAACCCGAACACGCTGGGGCTGTTCGAGGAGGAGATCCAAGCCGTCGCCGCCGCGATGCACCGCGTCGGCGCCCTGCTGTACTACGACGGCGCGAACCTCAATGCCGTCCTCGGGCGCGTGCGGCCCGGCGACATGGGCTTCGACATCGTCCACATGAACACGCACAAGACGTTCGCCACCCCGCACGGGGGAGGGGGCCCGGGGGCAGGGCCCGTCGGTGTGACGGAGCGTCTGGAGCCGTTCCTTCCCGCGCCCGTCGTCGGCTTCGACCCGGAGGGCCAGCGATACTTCTGGGATTCGGACCGGCCGGATTCGATCGGCCGCGTCCACGGTTTCGGCGGGAACTTCGGCGTCCTGGTCCGGGCGTACGCATACGTCTTCGGCCACGGTCGCGACGGCCTGCGCGAAGTGGGGGAGCGGGCCGTGCTGAACGCCAACTACCTCGCGACCCGGGTGAAGGACGCCTATCCGCTCGCTTACCCCGGCCGACCCATGCACGAGTTCGTCGCCACGGCGAAACGATTTCGCTCGCATGGTGTGCGCGCGATGGACATCGCGAAGCGGCTCATCGACCTCGGGTTTCACCCGCCCACCGTGTACTTCCCGCTCGTCGTGGAGGAGGCGCTGATGGTGGAGCCGACCGAGACCGAGTCGATGGAGACGCTGGATGCCTTCGCCGAGGCGCTGCTCCAGGTCGCTCGCGAGGCGGAGACCGACCCCGAGCCGTTGCACGAGGCGCCGACGACCACGCCCGTCCGCCGGCTCGACGAGGCGAAGGCGGCCCGCGAGCTGAAGCTCCACTGGTAGCCGTTCCTGATCATCCTCGCCGTCGGGGCCACGTTCGGTGAGGGATTCACCCCGGTCCTCGGGGTGGTCGGGGGGGACGAGGGGCCTCTCGCGACGGATCTCGTGCGCCGCCTCGAGCGCGTCGACAGGCTCGAGGTTCGGCGGTACACGGGCCGCGAGGACCTTCTGACCGCCGTCGAACGCGGTCAGGCGGAGGCCGGCGTGGTGATCCCGCCGGGGTATGACGGAACCGTCGGTTCCGGGGGATCGGCGGCGATCGGCTACGTGGCGCGGCCCGGAACGCTCGGAGCGGAACTCAGGCTCACTGTGGGCTCGGCCCTCGACG
>JACDEY010000164.1 GCA_013816105.1 Actinomycetota bacterium | reverse complement strand
CTTCCTGAACAAGCGGGAATGGGAATGGTCGCTCGCCGATCAGGCGAATATGCTCGCCGCCAAGAAGGCGAACGAGAGGGCACCCGCGCGGATCCGCCGGGAGGTGTTCCGGCGCATCGTCTCCCCTTACGGGGTGACGGGCGTGAACGCGGGCGAGACGGAGGCGGTCCACGAAAAGACCCTCGCGAACGTGCACCGGCAGCAGCTCGTGGAGGTCGACGGCCAGAGCGACATCCTGGTCCTCGGACTGCCCTACATCTGCCCGTACAACGTGAACTCGGTGATGAACCCCATCCTCGTCCAGTGTCTTGGCCTCGGGTACTTCTTCAACATGTACCTGGGCCAACCCCTGGTACGACGAGGCGGGGTGATGATCCTGCACCACCCCACGCCCTGGGAGTTCCATCAGGTCCACCATCCGTCCTACGTCGATTTCTTCGACGAGGTGTTGGCCGAGACGACGGACCCCGCGGCGATCGAGGCCAAGTTCGAGCAACAGTACGCGCAGGACCCCTGGTACACCCACCTGTACCGGAACTCCTACGCGTATCACGGAGTGCATCCGTTCTACATGTGGTATTGGGGCGCCCACGCCATGGAATACCTCGACAACAACGTGCTGTTCGTCGGCGGCGATCGCCGTGCGGTGCGTCGCATGGGGTTCCGGGCGGCCTCGAGCTTCGCCGACGCACTCGAGATGGCACGTGACGTCGTGGGAAGCAGCCCTCGCATAACGTACCTGCACTCACCGCCGCTCGCGCTAACCGAGGTCCGCTGATGGCCTCGCTGCTCGACGACGTCCGCGAGGTGGCCCGCGGCTGGCGGTGGGGGCGCCGCAGGGTCCTTCCGCGGTCGGCCGAGCCCTCGAGTGACCCCCCTCCCACGAAGGAGTTTCCCACCGCGTGGGCCCGGACGCCTGCCGGACGGGGCGCCAGGGAGGCGATTCAGCGGTTCGTCCTGCGACCGCTCGTCTGGTCGCAGACCCGCCCGAGCGTCGAGGGCCTCGACCACCTGGCCGGGATCCGGCCCCCGGTGATGTTCGTCTCGAACCACGCGAGCCACCTCGACGCGCCGCTCGTGCTGTGTTCGCTCCCAAAGTCCTGGCGCAGGCGAACCGCGACAGCCGCGGCGGCGGACTACTTCTTCGACGTCTGGTGGCGGGGAGCGAGCACGGCACTGGTGTTCAACGCGATCCCCATCGAGCGAGCTGGGGGCGGCCGCCGATCCACGAACACGGCTCAGGCGCTGGCGGCGCGCGGATGGAACCTCCTGGTCTTCCCGGAAGGAACCCGCTCGCGAGACGGCTGGGTCGGCCGCTTTCGCCACGGCGCGGCTCGCCTCTGCATCGACCACGGCCTTCCTGCCATCCCCGTGGCGATCCGCGGCGCCCACGCCGCCATGCCGCGCGGCCGCTCGTGGCCCCGCCCCGGGCGCCTTCCGGTCTCCGTGCGCTTCGGCCCGCCGATCTCCCCGGAGGAAGGAGAGGACTTCGGGTCGTTCTCGCGGAGGCTCCAGCACGCCCACGCGCGCCTGTGGGACGAGGACCGGACGACGTGGTGGGACTCCATCCGCCGCGAGGCGGAGACCTCGACTCCGCCGGTTTCCGGGCCCGAGGCGGCTCGATGGCGGCGCGTCTGGGAAGCGTCCCGGCCCATCGCCCGGAGGGAACCGAGCAGGGTCTGGCCCAAATGAGCGGCCGAGAGCCCGAAGCCGGGCGACCGTGACCCGTACCGGAGGAGAGGCCCGCCGCCGAAGGCTGCTGCGCGAGGCGATCCGGTTGTTCGGGCGCAGGGGCTACGAGGGAACCAGCCTCGAGGCAGTGGCGACGGCGTCCGGGGTACGCAAGCAGACCCTCCTGTACTACTTCCCGACGAAGGAAGCACTCCTGGGGGCGTGCGTCGCCGAGACGAGCGCTCGGGTCGCCGAGGCCCTGGCCACCGCGCTGGAGGCGGAGTCCAAAAGCCCCAACAAGGCCGAGGCGGTCATCCACAAAGTCTTCGAGCTCGCAGGCGAATGGCCCGAGTTAGCACAGTTCATTCGCGAGGCGAGCCGCCTGGGTCCCGACGTGGTCGAGCGGTTCGCGCAAGTCCTGGAACCCCTCCGGGTGCGGGCGCTCTCATTCCTGGCCCGCGAGATGGCCGAGGGCCACATCCGGCCTCAGGACCCGGCGCTGCTGCTCTTCACGCTCTACACGGCGGTGATCGGCTCCATCACCGAGGCCGGGGTCCTTCGGGCGGTCGTTGGCGAGGATCGGAGCCGCACGGCGTTGCACCGGAGAGAGCAGGAACTCCTGAGCTTCATCCGCACCGCGCTGGCTCCCGGCGAAGAGCCTGGATCGGAAGGCCCGGTGGTTCGGACCGGATAGGTCCGACAGGTCAGGCCTTGTACTGGCTCCCGGGGTCAGAGCCCGCTGGAGCAGTTGCCTCCATCTCGCCAGGGCGCCGCCGACCGCCAAGCCATCATCTTGGCCATCTCGGCCTCGTTCAGCGCCCGAGACACACCGCGGGATGGGGGCCCTCCGGCCCGCGACGCCGGGCGAGGGCGGCTCGCACCCTTCGCAGGATTCTTGCTATCACCCCTTGATTGTAGTGCCGATGACCTCTTCGACTCGACGCCGCCGCAGGTCGGGACCTAGGATGGCCGTCGTCCCGGACCCGAGGAGGATCGCGCGCGCGGATGAAGGTGGTGCTGCTCACGCGCGAGTATCCGCCCGAGGTCTACGGGGGGGCGGGCGTACACGTCGAGTACCTCTCGAAGGAGCTCGCCCGCCTGGTCGACGTCGAGGTGCGGTGCTTCGGCCGGCCCCGCCAGGCTCCCACCGAAGCGAACGGTGGACCAGTGGTGCGCGCCTACCAGCCGTCGGGTGAGGTGCTACAGGGCACCCCTGAGTCCCCGGTCCTTCAGGTCATGTCAACGGACCTGGCCATGTCGGCGGGCCTGAACGACGCATCGCTCGTGCACAGCCACACCTGGTACACGAACCTGGCCGGACACCTGGCGAAGCTCGCGAACGGCATCCCCCACGTCGCCACGACCCACAGCCTGGAGCCGCTTCGCCCCTGGAAGGCGGAGCAACTCGGCATCGGGGGATATGCCCTGTCATCGTTCTGCGAACGCACCGCCCTTGAGGAGGCCGACGCCATCATCGCCGTCTCGGAGGCCATGCGGGAGGACATCCTCAAGTGCTATCGCGACATCGATCCCGACCGCGTCGAGGTCATCCACAACGGCATCGATCCGGTCGAGTACCGGCCCGACCGCGGGACCGACGTCCTCGAGCGCCACGGCGTCGACCCGAGCCGCCCGTCCGTCGTCTTCGTCGGGCGCATCACCAGGCAGAAGGGCATCGTCCACCTGCTGGATGCGGCTCCGCAGATCGACCCCGAGGCCCAGCTCGTCCTCTGCGCGGGCGCGCCCGACACGGAGGAAATCGGTCGCGAGATGGCGGAGAAGGTCCGCCTGGTTCGAGAGCGGCGGGATGCGCCGGTGATCTGGATCGACCGGATGCTCGAGAAGCGTGAGGTCATCCAGTTCCTCAGCCACGCGACCGTCTTCTGCTGCCCGTCGATCTACGAGCCGCTCGGGATCGTCAATCTTGAGGCTATGGCGTGCGAGGCCGCCGTCGTCGCCACCGCGACCGGCGGTATTCCGGAGGTCGTCGTGGACGGCGTCACCGGCCATCTCGTCCCCTTCGAGGCCCTCGACGCCACGGGCACCCCCCGGAACCCCGAGCGCTTCGCGTCCGACATCGCCGATCGCCTGAACGACGTCCTCCGGGAGCCTCACCGCGCGGGGGGGTTCGGGCGCAACGGACGGCGGCGCGTGCTCGAGCGGTTCACCTGGGCCGCCGTGGCCTCCCGTACCCTC
>JACDEY010000163.1 GCA_013816105.1 Actinomycetota bacterium | reverse complement strand
ACCGAACCCCGGTTCTTCGATGGATCGCTCTCCGACGTCCGGGCGGTCCGGCAACGCGTCTCCGTCCCGGTCCTTCGGCGCGACGTCCTGGTCCATCCCGCTCAGGTGCTCGAGTCGAGGGCCGAAGGGGCCGACGCGGTGGTTCTGGTGCCCGCCGTCTTGAGCATCAGCGAGCTCGAGACGATGGTCGGACTCGCCGGGGAACTCGGCATGGCTGCGGTCGCTCAGGTCCACTCCACCTCGGAGCTCGAGCGCGCGCTCGAGTGCGAGGCTCCGGTGGTTCTGCTGAACGCCCGTGACCCGGAGACGCTGGAGGTTCGCTGGGAGGAGGCGCTGGGGGTGGCGCGGAGTCAAGCCGAGGGGATCATTCTGGTGCTCGAGGGCGGAATCCAATCGTGCTCCCAGGTGCTGGCCGCCGGCCAAGCCGGGGCGAAGGCCGTGCTCGTGGGAACGGCCCTGATGCGCTCCGACCCCGAGGAGAGCCTGCGGCGCCTCGTGGGGGACTGAGTCACCGCCGAACGAGCGGGCCGGGCCTATCCTCGGAGACGAGGTGGTGCATGGACGGGGGGGGGGTTCAACGACGCCGGCGCGCGGCCTCCCTGATGCTCCTGCTCGTGCTGGGCGCGGCCTGCGGAAGCCCCTCGGATTCCGCGCCCCCGGCCCGAACTGCATCCGAGGAGGCCAGGTCCCGCCGCGAGCTTCACCTGGTTGCCGGGCACGACCGGCCAGGCGAGCCCTGCATGGACGTCACCGCCTCGGCCACGGATCCCCTGATAGTCTCGAGAGAGAGCTTCTTCATGCCGGCGTGTCTGGTCGTCTCGGCCGGACAATCCCTCATCGTGAGGAACGAGGGGAACGCCCTTCACAACCTCACAGTGGACGGCACCTGGTTCGGCATGGACGTCCCCCCCGGCGAGGAGATCCACGTTCCTTCCCTGAGCCGCCTGGTCGGAGCCAATCCCGGGACCTACACCTTCTCCTGCACTTACCACTCGGCGGCCGGCATGGTGGGCCGGGTGATCGTGCGGTGACCCGGTCCTCCGGGTGGCCCCTGGTCGCGGCCCTCGTCGCGACTCTCATGACCGCGTGCGCCGAGGACGGCCCGGCACCTCTGAGCCCGGCGGCCGCGCCCTCCGGCTCCGGATCCACCGGAAGGCTCTCTCCGACGCCCCTGCCGCCCGGAACGGATGCCTCTGCCGAGCCGTCCGCCGCGGTGCCGGCCGGCTGCAGCGACCTGCGGGACGCCGGTCCTGTGGTCACGATCGTCGAACGCGACAATGCCTTCGAGCCCGCATGCCTCGTGGTGGCGCTCTCTCAGGCTCTCTCGATCGAGAACCGCGGATCCACCGCGCACACGTTCACGGTGGTCGATCCGGGGGGCGGCCTGAGTCCCCGTGTCATCCGCGTGGACCTGGAAACGCCCCCGGGGGGAGTGACCAACACCGAGGTCATCGGTCAGATCCTCGGCCAGGCTCCTTACCCCCTGTACTGCCGCTTCCACCAGGTGGAAGGCATGGTGGGCACCGTGGTGGTTCAGTAGATGATCGAGCACCCCAAGGTAGCCTGACTGCCGCGATCCCACCTCTCAGCGAGGTGCCGGGGGAGGGACTCGAACCCTCACGCCCTTGCGGGCACCGGATTTTGAGTCCGGCGCGTCTGCCAGTTCCGCCACCCCGGCCTCCGGGACCAGCGGGCCCGGAGGGCGAGTATATGCGGCGGGGCGGAGGTGATTTCTTCGGAACGGTACGCAAAGCCCATCCAGTGGGGGAGGCGGCGTCGTACTAGCCAGGAGAAGAAGCCCGCCGGGAGCGGGCAGCTTCGAGTGCGACCGGATGCGGCCAGCGGTGCAGGCACACAGGCCGGAGGTGAAAGGGGGTGCGCGACCGGATAGATGGACCCGGAAGGGCCTATTGGTTTCCAATAGGCCGGAGGATGTGGTATCTAGGCGGAAGCCATGGGCCCGAGCGCCCTTGGATTGGGCGAAGGCTCGGGCCGATGCAGGGAGAGGAGGACGTATGAGGAAGAGCAAGTTGCTCTTGGGGATGTCGATGCTAAGCATCCTCATGCTGGTCGGCGCGGCCTGCGCCGACGATGATGGAGGACCGACCGGTGGCGGAGCGACCGACGGAGGGACGTCCGCCACCGCCGAGTGTGAAGCCGACGAGTTCGGCTGTGTTGAGGTGGCCGAGGGAGACCCGATCGTCATCGGCACCCTGCTCGTGATCTCGGGCGCGAACGCCAGCCTTGGACAGGACAGCCAGAACGGCTCCCACATGGCCGCTGACTTCCTGGACGGTACGTTCGACGGTCAGAACGGGGACATCCTCGGCCACACCGTCGAGTTCAACGACCAGGACGACGGCTGCTCGGCGGAGGGAGGCCAGGCCGGCGCCGAGGCGCTGGCGGCCGACGACAGCGTCGTCGCCGTCATCGGCACGAGCTGCTCGAGCGCCGCGCTGGGCGTGGCTGACACGATCCTGAGCGATGCCGGCTACGTCCTGATCTCGCCCTCGAACACCGGCCCGGCGCTGACGGATCCGGCGCAGCACCAGGAGTTCTACCTGCGGACCGCACACAACGACAAGCTGCAGGGCGCGGCGGTGGCCGAGTTCGCGGCGACGGAGCTGGGCGCCCAGACGGCGGCGACGATCCACGACGGAAGCCCCTACGCCGACGGCCTCCAGCAGGTGTTCGCCGACTCCTTCTCGGGGGCCGGAGGCACCATCACGACGCAGGAGGCGGTCCAGGTCGGGGACACGGACTTCGGGCCGCTGCTCACCGATATCGCGGCCGACGCGCCGGACGTCCTGTACTTCCCGATCTTCGTCGCCGAAGGCGGGCTGATCACGGCGCAGGCGCGTCAGACGTCCGGCCTCGAGGACACCATCCTGATCGGGTCGGACGGCATGTTCACCCCGGACTGGATCGAAGCGGCGGGAGTCGAGAACGCGAACGGGGTCTACATCTCCGGGCCGGACCTCACCTCGTTCACGGGCGACGTGAACTTCTACAACGACCAGTTCCTCCCCGCGTACGAGGAGCTCTTCGGGGAGGAGCCGCAGTCGGTGTTCCACGCGCACTCGTACGACGCGGCCAACATGCTCTTCGGGGCCATCGAGGAGGTGGCGATCGAGGACGGCGGGAGCCTGTTCATCCCCCGCACGGCGCTCAAGGACGCCCTGTTCGCAACCGAGGGCTTCGAGGGCATCACGGGCAGCCTCACGTGCGATGAGAACGGTGACTGCCAGCGCACGGCGACCATGGCCGTCGTAACGGTGGAGAACGGCGAGTTCACCGAGGCCGTCTTCACCAAGGAGCTGAGTCTCGACGAGACCGGCTAGGTTCGAGCCCTAGACGAACCGCGTGCGGGTGGGCCCTCCGGGGCCCACCCGCACCACGATCCGGCGGCGGGGGGCATGACGGAAGAGACCAAGCCAGGCCCACGCTCGACCCCTCGGAGGACGTCGCTCCTGCCCGACCGCTTTCCGGTCCGCCGAACGATCCTCATCCTGCTCAGCATCGCCATCGTCGTGGGCGTCACGCTCGGGACCGTGGCCACGCTTCGGGAGGGAAGGTTCACCGGCGCCGCCTGGCAGGGCTTCGTTATCAGTGGGATCGCGCGGGGCAGCGTCTACGCTCTGATCGCGCTCGGGTACACCCTCGTATACGGCATCCTGTTCATGATCAACTTCGCCCACGGCGAGGTCTTCATGTCGGGGGCGTACACCGCCTTCTTCGTGGCCGCCGCCCTGGCGGAGCACAACTTCCTGAACGCGAACCCGATCGTGTCGATCTTCCTCATCCTGCTCGTCTCGATGGTCACGTCGACCGCGGTCGCGCTCGTGCTGGAGCGCGTCGCCTACCGGCCGTTACG
>JACDEY010000162.1 GCA_013816105.1 Actinomycetota bacterium | reverse complement strand
GGGCGGCATCCCTCTTGCTTCGAGGAATGAGGCGAGCTGGTAGGCGGCTTCCTGATAGCTCTGGATCGTGCGGGGAGCGAGGTTCGAGGCCCGCAGGTGCCGGCCGAAGGAGACGACGAGGGGCCCAATCTCGCCTATCATGGGCGGTGCTGTGGTCGCTCTCATTGGTGCCAGATTAGACGCTCTCCAAGCGCTATGCAAGGCCCCGAAGAGGTGTTTCCGCAGGTAGAGCGCCAGTAGCTCAATCTGGACAGAGCGTCTGACTACGGATCAGAAGGTTGGGGGTTCGAATCCCTCCTGGCGCACCGGGGAGCGCTAAGAGGTTCGGGAGGACGCCAGCGAGATCAGCCCCCACGTGTGGCGTAGGTCGCGATGATCGCCCCCGTGGTCGTCACCTGGCTATCGACGAGCCGCAGCAATCTGTGCTTCCCTGTTGCCTCACGTCAAGGTGTCCTCGAAGCATGAACCGGTTGCATCACCAAAGATGTCCTCGAAGCCTGCCTCCATGACATCGTCCTCCTGTAGGGGTTATCCGGCGGGCGACTCACCTCCTTCCGGGTCTCGGTCTTGGTCTTGGCCATGGCGATCAGCCCGTCCTGGCACCGGCCGATCGCTCGCTTGAGCTCGGCCGGGTTCAACGAGCGGTACGTCTCGGTGAGGGCGTCCTTGACCTCCTGAGGGACCTCAGGCAGTGCAAGGACCCGCCGGTACGGCGTGCGGGCGATGTCGTAGCGCTTGGTGACCTTCGAGCCCTCTCGAACCTTGGACGCCAGCTTCATCTGAGGCTGGAAGAAGTTGATGTACAGCCGCAGATGGCCGTAGAGCTCTCGGAGGCACTCGAGCTCCTCGGCGTTGTCGTAGCGAAGGTACCCGACCTGCTGGCGGACCACCGGCCAGTTCTTCTGCTCGACGAAGCAGTTGTCGTTCTTCCGGTAGGGCCGCGAGCGGGTGAAGGTGATCTTCCGCGCCTCGCACCAGGTGAACAGCTCCACATTGATGAACTCACCGCCGTTGTCGCAGTCGATGCCGAGCAATGGGAAGGGGAGGTCCCGTTCGATGTCTTCCAGGGCCTCCCGAACCCACCGCTGGGACTTGGTCTTCAAGGCCCGAGGCTCGGTCCAGCCGGTCTTCACGCAGGTCAGGTCCAGGGTCTGGCAGAACTCCCCGGCCGGGACCCCGCCGTCGTGGCCGACCAGGTCGACCTCGCAGAACCCGGGACGGTCCTCGTTCCACTCCGCGAAGGTCCGGATCGGGATCTGGCGCTTGAGCATCGAACCGGGCTTGGTGCCCGAGCGCCCCTTGACCTTCAGGCGCCGGCGCTCGGCGACGAGCATCCGGTCGATCGTGGCCGAGGAGATCCCAAGGAGCTTGTCCCGGACGGTCGGGGTGACATCGAGCTCGCCGCAGCGCTCCAGGGCCTCGACGATCTCGGCCATGAACGGTGCCAGCCGCTTGCCGGATGGACCGTCGAGGACTGCCCAAACGCGGCACAGGGACGTCAGGACCTCCGGGCCGTAGATCCGTTCCCTGGGGCGTCTGGGACGATCGATCGTCCCCTGGGCGGCAGTCGCCAGTGCCCGGCGAGCGTGCCGGCGGGTCCACCCGGTGAGGGCGCACAGCTCGTCGAGGATCCGACCCTTCTCGACCCTCGACGCCTTCGGATACCGCTTGAGCATCTCCTTCGTCACCGCCTTGCGTTCTGCCATCGAAAGGCCCACCGCACCCCTCCTCCCAGGGGGCCCACAAGCCCCTTGGGAGCGTGGCCGTTGGAGGACATCTCAGATGAGGCGCAGGGTGGCCCTTCGCGGACATTCCTGGTGATTCAACTCGCGGCGTTGACTGTCTCGCAGCCCGGTAGCTAGACTGTTAGCACTCGCGAGTGGCGAGTGCTAATCAATGGATCGATGAAGGAGGAGGGAATGGCGAAGTTCAGCTTGGAGCCGCTGGAGGACCGGATCGTGGTTCAGCCCGGCGAGGACGAGTCGACGACGGCCTCGGGTCTCGTGATCCCGGACACGGCCAAAGAGCGACCACAGCAGGGCGAGGTCATCGCGGTCGGGCCCGGCAAGTTCGAGGACGGCCAGCGGACGCCCATGGACGTGAAGACCGGGGACACGGTCATCTACTCGAAGTACGGCGGCACCGAATGGAAGGACCGGGACGGCACCGAATACCTGATCCTGTCCGCCCGCGACGTGCTCGCCATCGTACGCAAGTGATCGGACGGGAGGATCCATGCCGGCAAAGCTGCTGAAGTTCAACGAGGAGGCCCGGCACGCGTTGGAGCGGGGGGTCGACAAGCTCGCCGACACCGTCGCCATCACGCTGGGGCCCAAGGGGCGGAACGTCGTCCTGGACAAGAAGTGGGGCGCCCCCACCATCACGAACGACGGGGTGACCATCGCGAAGGAGGTCGAGCTGGAGGACCCCTGGGAGAACATGGGGGCGCAGCTCGCCAAGGAAGTCGCGACCAAGACGAACGACGTGGCCGGTGACGGCACCACGACGGCCACCGTTCTGGCGCGGGAGATGGTGCACCTCGGCATGAGGAACGTGGCGGCCGGAGCCAACCCGATGGCGCTCAAACGCGGTATCGAGAAGGCCGTTGCGGCCGTGGTCGAGCACCTCGGGAAGCAGGCTCGTGACGTCGAGGGCAAGGCCGAGATCGCCCACGTCGCGGCCCTGTCCGCGGCCGACCGCAGCATCGGGGAGAGCATCTCCGAATCGTTCGAGAAGGTCGGCAAGGACGGCGTCATCACCGTCGAGGAGTCGCAGACCTTCGGCATCGAGCTCGAGTTCGTGGAGGGAATGCAGTTCGACAAGGGCTACATCTCTCCCTACTTCGTGACCGACCCGGACCGGATGGAGACCGTCTTCGAGGACCCCTACATCCTGCTGGCAGGCAAGAAGATCTCGAGCGTCCAGGACCTGCTGCCGGTGCTGGAGAAGGTCGTTCAGGCCGGGAAGCCGCTCGTCGTCGTGTCCGAGGACGTGGAGGGCGAGGCCCTGGCGACCATGGTCGTCAACAAGATCCGCGGGACCTTCCAGTCCGTCGCGGTGAAGGCTCCCGGCTTCGGCGACCGCCGCAAGGCGATGCTCGAGGACATGGCGATCCTCACCGGGGCCCAGGTGGTCTCCGAGGAGATCGGGGTCAAGCTCGAGAACGTGTCCCTGGACATGCTCGGCCGCGCGCGACGGGTGGTGGTAACGAAGGAAGACACCACGATCGTCGAGGGCCAGGGCGAGGCCGAGGACATCAAAGGCAGGATCAACCAGATCAAGGCCGAGATCGACCGGACGGACTCCGATTGGGACCGCGAGAAGCTCCAGGAACGCCTCGCGAAGCTCGCCGGGGGCGTCGCACTGATCAAGGTCGGAGCGGCCACCGAGGTGGAGCTCAAGGAGAAGAAGCACCGGATCGAGGACGCCGTCTCGGCTACCCGGGCAGCCATCGAGGAGGGCATCGTGCCCGGAGGCGGAGTGGCGCTCATTCGGGCGGAGGAAGCCGTCGACGCCGGCGCTCTAGGTCTGGAGGGCGACGAGGCCACCGGGGCAACCATCGTCCGCAGGGCGCTCGCCGCTCCCGCTCAGCTGATCGCGAAGAACGCCGGGTACGAGGGCTCCGTCGTGGTCGAGCGAATCCGCGGCGAGTCCGGTCCGAACGGTTTCAACTCGGCGACCGGCGAGTGGACCGACCTGGTGAAGGGCGGGATCATCGACCCCGCCAAGGTCACCCGCTCGGCGCTGCAGAACGCCGCGTCCATCGCAGCTCTCGTGCTGACGACGGAGAGCGCGGTGGTCGAGAAGAAGGAAGAGGACGAGTCGGTCGGTGCCGGCGGCCACGGCCACATGCACTGAAGCTACCGCTCGAGGAC
>JACDEY010000161.1 GCA_013816105.1 Actinomycetota bacterium | reverse complement strand
TCCCGTGCTGCAGGCAGCCGACATCCTCATGTATCGGGCCGACCGTGTCCCCGTGGGCGAGGACCAGCGACAGCACCTCGAGCTCACCAGAGACATCGCCGGGCGCTTCAACCAGCGGTTCGGCGAGACCTTCATCCTGCCGCAGGCCGCCATCCCGCGCGTGGGCGCGAAGATCCTCGACCTGCAGATGCCCGACGCCAAGATGTCTAAGTCGGCCGACTCGCCGCTCGGAACGCTCAAGGTCACCGACCCGCCCGAGGAGATCCGCAGGAAGGTCAAGGTTGCGGTCACCGACTCGGGGCGCGAGGTGGTGGCGTCCCCGGACAAGCCGGCGATCACGAACCTCTTGACCATCTACGCCGTGGCGACCGGCTCATCCGTACCCGATATGGAGGCGGCCCTCTCGGGAAAGGGCTACGCCGAGCTAAAGGGAGGCCTCGCCGAGGCGCTCGTGGAGTTCCTCCGCCCGCTGCAGGACCGGCGCAGGGAACTCCTCGCCGACCCCGGGGAGCTCGCGCGCATCCTGCGTGCGGGGGCGGAGAAGGCCCGCGAAGTCGCTCGCACCACCCTCGGCGACGTGTACGAACGCGTGGGCTTCCTACCGCGGTCTAAGTGACGGCGCCGTGAACCTTCGACGCGCGGGTGGCCGCCGCAAGACGGGCGGGCCCGTCCGCACGTGGCTCCATCGTTCCATCCTCGGCGCGATGATGACCGGCGTGGCGTTCGTCGTGGAGCGGCGGCTGTTGAAGGCGATCCGCAGTGGCGGCGCGCGAACTGGTCCCGGTGGTGAGCTCGGCCCCACCGGGTCGCTACCGGCGGCGGATCAGGTCGACGACGAGCCCCGTCGTTAGCAGGCCGCCCGCTCCGCCCAGCAGCGCGGGCACCCAGTCGGCCACGCCCGTCGCGCCGGCGGCGATGGCAGCGCCGACGAGTGCCCCACCCGCCGTCAGGGCGAGGGCCAGCCGGGAGCCGGCCCGCTGGATGGTCTCTTCCAACCGCTCGGTCCCGCGGAAGTGGACCTGGAGCTTCGGTCCGGGCCGGGCTCCGGAGAGACGCTCGATCGACTCGATCAGCCGGACCATCCGCACCTTCATCTTCTGGGCCTCGTAGAAGAGCCGCCGTGGATCCACCCCCTGCCGGATGCGCCCGGTAAGGCTCTTCACGACGAAGGATCCCGCCACGGCGAACGGATCAAGTCCTGGGTCAAGCTCGGCGGTGGCGAGCTGCATCTGGGCGAGGGCCTTCCCGGTGAGGGCGAGGGAGGCCGGAAGCCGGACGTCGTGCCGGATCGAGATCTCCGTGATCTCCTGCAGGATCGGCCCGAGCTGGATCTCGCGCAGGGACACGTGCCGGTAGCGGGCGAGCAGATCCCCGAGCTCGGCGCGAAAGGCGTCCACGTCGATGTCGGCACGCTGGTCCTCGCCGGCCAGCATCAGAACCACGTCGGAGAGGAACGACACGTCCTCCTGCCAGAACGACATGAGGAGGAGGAGAAGGAGCTCGCGGACCTCGGGGCCAACCTCTCCGACCATGCCGAAGTCGAGGAAGTAAATCTTGTCGTTCCACCACATGAGATTGCCCGGGTGTGGGTCGGCGTGGAAGAACCCGTCGGACAGGATCTGCCGGTAGTAGGACTCGAGGAGCTGTCGCGCCGCCTCGCGTCGGGCATCGCCTTCGGGGGCCTGCCGGATGGGAGACCCCTGGATCTCTTCCATGACGAGCAGGCGACGCGAGGAGATCTCGCTGTAAACGCCCGGGACGTCCAGTCGCGGATAGGGGCCAAGGGCAATCCTCATACGGTCGATGTTGCCCGCCTCCTGACGGAAGTCGAGCTCGCGGCGCAGCGACGTCGAGAGGTGCTCGATGACGGCCGGCATGTCCACCACCTGGCGGAAGGCGGGGCGGTCCGCGGTCTTCTCGGCGAAGCGCTCGAGCAGCCCGAGGTCCTGCAGGATGTCTCGCTCCGCGGTGGGCCTCTGCACCTTGGCCACCACGCGCTCGCCGCCCGTCAGGGTCGCACGGTGAACCTGGGCGATCGTGCCGGCGGCCATCGGCGCGGGGTCGATGCTCTCGAAGACGTCCTCCCAGGGAACGCCCAGCTCCTTCTCCATTACGGAGACGACCTGCTCCTCGGTCAGAGGCGTCACCCGGTCCTGGAGCGTCGAGAGCTCCTCGATCATGGGAGCCGGCAGCAGGTCCGGGCGCGTCGAGAGGATCTGGCCGAGCTTCGCGAAGGTGGGCCCCAGCTCCTCGAGCGCCGAGCGGAACCGCTGAGCCTGCGCGCGCGCCGAGTCGCCGTCCTGGCCCTTCGAAGAGCCGAAGAGCTGGCGGATGCCGAACTTCGCCATGACGGTTCCGATATGGGTCGCGCGGCCGAGCAGCCGGCTCTCAACGTCTGGCGGCTCCTCGCGGGAGCCGAGCCTCGTCCGGGCCGCGGATGCCCGCGAGGGCCCCGCGCCGTCGAGCTCGGCGGTATTGACGATGATCACCGAGCAGCGCGCGTTGTGCGAAACACGGTTCGGCACGTTGCCCAGGAGGAACTCGCGCCGGCCGCGCATACCGACGTTGCCCACGACGACGACGTCCACTCCTTCCTCCTCGGCGGCCTCGACGATCGCCCGCGCGGGGTCCTCGTCGACGGCCACGCGTGCGCTTCCGCGGCTGCCGGCGACCGACTCCGCGTAGGCCTTCAGGTCTTCGGCCGCATACGAGGCACGGGTGGCCTCGGCGGCGCCGGCCTGTGTCCCGGGCGCGTTCTCCGGGACGATCACCTGCAGGACGATCAGCTCGGCCCCGAACCGCGCCGCCATGTCGGCCGCCCAATCGACGGCCCGCCCGGCACTGTCGGATCGATCGGTGGCGACGAGGATGCGCTTGATCATGCGACTCTTCCAGGAAAGGGAACTCGAATATCGCAGTCTGATGCCTGAGGTTCCCGATGTGAAGCCGCAAACGGAGGAAGGCCCCCGAGGGGGCCTTCCGAGGATGACCGGTGGTGCTCGACTTGCTAGTTCTCGCAGCGCAGTGTCGCGAAGCTCACCGAGTCGGTGGCGGTGTCGCGCTCACGGTTCCGAGCCTGCACGACGGCCGTGGCGTTCACCTCGTCCGGGTACACGGCGGACGCGTCGGGGTTCCTACTGAACCGGGTGTCGAAGATCCCGTCGTTGTTGAAGTCCCAGCGGTACCGGACCCCACTGGTCGACTCCGACGTGGCCGAGAGGTCGACCTGGACGTTGTCTCCGTTGAGGCACATCTGGTCCTCGACGAACGCGGTGACGGTCAACGAGGCCGGGGCCGCAACCGCTTGGGACGCCCCCAGCAATCCGAGAACGACCGCGGCGCTCGTCGCGCCGGCGAAGCGCTTGATCCTCATGCTCGTTCCTCCTTCCGGGCGCTCTCTGGCATTCCCCGGTACTACGCGCCGCGCAGCACCGGGGATCGCCTCCTGCCTCTTTAGAAGTTCGACGTGACCGTTCCCTTGCAGAACTCGCCGGTGCTCAGGTTCCTCGCCGTTCCGACCGAGGTGTCCGGGCCGGGGGCGTTTGAGACGTTCTTCTGGACTTCGAAGGAACCACTCGGCGGCTGGGTCACGGCGTTGCCGCTGAAGATCCGCTGGCCGTTGTACTTGAGGGTCACCTTCCAGGTGTCCCCGACGACGTTCTGGTCGACCTCGAACGAGATCTCGATGATCGCACCGTTGTTCTCGGGGCTGTTCTTGATCTTCCAGTCGCTCTGCATGCTGCAGGGGCCCTCCCTGATCACGTCGTCGTCGTTGGCGAACGCCGTGGAGGTCCCACCGAGCAGGGCGGCCGTCATCAGGCCGGCCAACCCGAAACGCATTGCCTTCCTCATCCGGTGCTCCTTTCCGAAATGGTCTCTCGACTCCCATG
>JACDEY010000160.1 GCA_013816105.1 Actinomycetota bacterium | reverse complement strand
GTGCCCAGGTCTCGATAGGCTCGGCGGACGCACTGCCGGGGACGATTCCGGCTGGATGTCTCACTTCAGGATCCTTCCCCCCGACGGAGCATATGGTACGCCCCTGCGTCAAGAGGCCTCCCGGAAGCGGGCGCCGGATGGTGGCAGCCGCCACTAACGGGCGGTCAGCACCTCCGGGCCGTCCTCGGTGACGGCGATGGTGTGCTCGAAGTGGGCCGAGAGGCTTCCGTCCGCGGTGACCACGGTCCACCGGTCCATCAGCACCCGTGTCTCCCAGCCGCCCACGTTCACCATCGGTTCGACGGCCACAACGAGCCCGGGCCGGATCGCCGGCCCCCGGCCGGGGTCACCGTAGTTCGGGATCGGGGGATCCTCGTGGAGGGCCCGGCCGATCCCGTGCCCCACGTACTCCCGCACGACGCTGAAGCCCGCGCCCTCCACCACCCGCTGCACCTCGGAGCCGACGTCGGACAGCCGGCCGCCCGGTCGCAACCGCGAGATCCCGGCTTCAAGCGAATCTTCCGTCACCCGAACGAGCTTCTCGGCCACGTCCGAGGGCGCCTCGCCGCCGACGAATAGGCTGATCGCGGAGTCCCCGTGATATCCCTCCCAGATGGCCCCCACGTCGAGCGACAGGAGGTCGCCCTCGCGGATCCGCCGCCGCCCCGGGATCCCGTGGACGACCTGCTCGTTGAGCGACGTGCAGATCGAGCCGGTGAATCCCTTGTAGCCCTTGAAGGAGGGCGTGCATCCCTCCCCACGTATGCTTCGCTCGGCGATCGCGTCGAGGTCCGCGGTGGTCATCCCCGGGCGCACCTCGCTCACGAGCCGTTCGATGGTCAGTGCCACCACGCGGCCCGCGCGGCGCATCCGGTCGATCTCCTCGGGCGACTTGTAGACGATCATCGCTCGGATCAGGCCCGGCCGGGAGGTCCCTGACCCCCTGTGACCAATCCCACGGCGCGCTCGGCGCGGTCCGCGACCTCTTCCTCCGTGCCTTCCGCATCGACCGTGCGAAGCAGGTCGCGACCGGCATAGAAGCCAATGAGCGGCTCGGTGGACTCGTGATAGATCTCGAGGCGGCGACGCACGGTGTCTTCCCGATCGTCCTGGCGTTGCTCGAGCCTGCCGCCGCACACGTCGCAGATCCCACCGACTTTCGGGGGGTGCAGCGCCAGGTTGTAGGTGCGCTGGCACGTGGTGCAGGTTCGCCGCCCGACCAGTCGCCTCACCGCCGTGTCGTCACCGATCGAGAACGCAAGTGCCGCCGACAGGGACTGGTCCGTCCGCTCGAGCTCCGTCTCGAGGGCCTCCGCTTGCGCGAGGTTCCGCGGGAACCCATCCAGTATGAACCCGTCGGGGGCGGCCTCAAGGGCACCGACCACCATCGCGACGACCACCTCGTCGGGAACCAGCTCGCCCGAGTCCATGTACCGCCTCGCCTCCCGCCCGAGCACCGTGTCCCGCTCCACGTTGCTCCGGAAGATGTCGCCCGTCGCTATGAGGGGGATTCCGAAGCGGTCGGACAGCCGGTGCGCCTGCGTCCCCTTGCCGGCTCCCGGAGGTCCGAGGAGCACCAGCCGCACTAGCGGAGGAATCCCTCGTAGTGCCGCATCATGAGCTGCGACTCCAGTTGCTTCATGGTCTCGAGCGCGACGCCAACGGTGATCAGGATGGTGGTCCCGCCGAAGGGGAACGCCGTGATGGCCCAGATGGCCAGGAAGATCGAGGGGATCAGGGCGATGGCCGCAAGGAAAAGGGACCCGGGAAGGATGATGCGGCTCAGCACGCCTGAGAGGTACTCGGCCGTGGGCCGGCCCGGACGGATGCCCGGGATGAAGCCGCCGTACTTGCGGATGTTGTCCGCCGTGTCGATGGGGTTGAAGGTGATGGCGGAATAGAAGTAGGCGAAAAAGATCACGAGCAGGCCGTAGATGGCCATGTAGATGACGCTCGACTCACGGAGCAGGTTGTTGTTGACGAAGTTCTGGAACCACTGCGCGTGGATGACGTTCTGCAAGAGCGTCGGGAAGTACAGGACCGATGACGCGAAGATGATCGGGATCACGCCCGACTGGTTCACCTTCAGCGGGATGTAGGTGGACTGCCCGCCCATCATCCGGCGCCCCACCATACGCTTTGCGTACTGGACCGGGATCCGCCGCTGGCCTTGCTCCATCCAGACGACGGCCACGATGATGGCGATCCCGAGCCCCAGGAGGAAGTAGAACTTCGCCGGCCCGGCCTGGTTCAGAATGGCGGCTCCCTCGGCCGGCAGGCGCGAGATCACGCTCGTGAAGATGAGCAGCGACATCCCGTTGCCGATCCCGCGCTGGGTTATCAGCTCGCCCAGCCACATGATCATCGCGGTTCCGGCGGTGAGGGTGATGACGATGAGAGCGACCCGCGGTGCCGTGAACTCCCGAACGACCTGGAACTGGGTGTTGAACAGGAACACGAGCCCGGTCGACTGCAGAAGCGCCAGCGTCACAGTCATGTAGCGGGTCCACTGGGTGATCTTCTTGACGCCCATCTCGCCCTGCTTCTGCCACTGCTCGAGCTTGGGGATCACGACGGTCAGCAGCTGCATGATGATCGAGCTGGTGATGTAGGGCATGATCCCGAGCGAGAAGACCGCGAACCGCGTAAGGGCCCCGCCCGAGAACAGGTCGATGAACTGCAGGGCGGAGAGTCCCTCCGGGGAGTTCGTCGCGTTCTGGAGCTCCTGGATCCGTGAGAGGTCGATGTTCGGCACCGGGATGTGGGAGCCCAGGCGGAACACCGCGATGATCCCCAGCGTGAACAGGATCTTCTTGCGGAGGTCCGGGATCTTGAACGCGTTGACGAAGGCTTTCAACATCGTACGTTAGCCTCGTGGGGGTCCAAAGGAACTCAGTTTACGATGATCTCGACCGTTCCGCCGGCCTGCTCTATCTTGGCCCGGGCCGTCCCGGAGACCGCCTGTGCGCGGACGGTGAGCGCCCGGTCGATCTCGCCGCGGCCCAGCACCTTCACCGGCCGGCCCTTACGTACGAGCCCCCGCTCCCGAAGGACGTCCGGGGTGACCTGGGCGCCGGCATCGAACGAGGAACTCAGGCGCTCGACGTTCACCACGGACCATTCCACCCGGTTCGGGTTGGTGAACCCCTTCAGCTTCGGCACGCGCCGCTGGAGCGGCATCTGACCGCCCTCGAACCCGAGGCGCTTGCTGTGCCTGGCGAGGTAGCCCTTCGTGCCTCGTCCGGCGGTCTTCCCGCGGCCGGCCGCCTTGCCACGACCCACCCGCCGGCGCTCCTTGACGGCTCCCTCCGCGGGACGGAGGTGATGCAGCTTCATCTTGGCGTCCTCACTCCCCCACCTGTTCCACGATGACCAGGTGCTGGACCTTTGCGATCATGCCCCGGATCTCGGGGCGGTCCTCCTTCACGACCGAGTGGCGAATGCGGTGCAGGCCGAGCGCGCGGATCGTCGACTTCTGATCCTTCGGTCGGTCGATCGCGCTTCGAATCTGGGTCACCCTCAGCTTAGGACTCATCCGCGTCCTCCAGGCCGGCGTCTCGCCGCTTGGCCGCCATGGCAAGCTCCGCCTCGGCGACTGCCCGCACCATGGGACGCGGGGCAATGTCCTCGACCCGCAGCCCGCGGGCGAGGGCGATCTCCTCGGGGCGCTTTAGCTGCCGCAGGCCCGAGATCGTCGCATGCACGATGTTGATCGGGTTTCCCGAGCCGAGCGACTTCGAGAGGATGTCCTTGATGCCGGTGGCCTCGACGACGGCCCGCACGGGCCCGCCGGCGATGACGCCGGTTCCGGGGGCCGCGGGCTTCAGCAGGACCACCCCAGCTCCGTCCTCCCCGGTGACCTGATGAGGGATCTTGCTGCCCATCAGCGGCACGGTGAACATCGCCTTCCGTCCCTCCTC
>JACDEY010000018.1 GCA_013816105.1 Actinomycetota bacterium | reverse complement strand
GCCGCCGAGCGCATCGCGGCGCGCATCCAGCAGGCGGCGCAGGATCTGGCCACGACCGAGTTCAAGAAGGCCGAACGGGGCGGTCGCGTTCTGGTCGATGTCGCCCGGAGCGCGTTCGGGGCGCATACCGCGCCGTCCACTCTCCCCGCCCTCTGCCGGAGGCGTCGGTGTCGTTCCCGGTCGCCTGGGAGGAGCTCGGCACGGTACGGCCAGAGGACTTCACGATTCGAAGCGTTCCCGTACTGCTCGCACGCGCCGGCGACCGCTGGCAGGAGCTGATGCCCAGACCCCAGGCGCTCCCCCGCGACTGATAGATTGGCCCGTACCGCGGGTGTAGCTCAGTGGTAGAGCTCCAGCCTTCCAAGCTGGTGACGAGGGTTCGATTCCCTTCACCCGCTCCACCGCTGGGCAGGCTCGATTCGCGTCGTGATGCCCGGCTACCCATGCCTCCACCTGCTGGAGGCTCATTGGCGGAACGGATCCTCAAGGGGAAGTGAGTGGAGGCTTCCCTCGTCTCAGAGAATGTCAGTTGGCTGTGTACGTGATTGCGTTGTACATGAACTGAAGACCCTGAACACCGCCACCGTATTCGGGCATGCTCGATACGTAGGTACCGACGTAGGCGGGTGTCTGGTGGACAAGGATGACGCCCCGTGAACCGGACGCTTCAGCCGAAGACGAACCAGGCGACCTTCGTGTTGTTGTTGACGGCGTTGTTGAGGTGGATGGTGAAGGTGTTCGCGCCAAGGTCGGGTACCACGGCGATCACGTAGCGACCGGGACGAAGCTTCTGCAAGGTCGCGAGGATGCCGCTGGACCCCGTCAGGTCTACCCCTGAGATCGTGACGGAGGCCTGGTTCCCCGGGATGGTCGCGATGCCGCTCCTACTGAACAGGGCCTTGCCGACCACCTCCAGCGCGGTCTCGCCGTCGGCGTGCTCGGCCAGGACTCCCGCTCCGTTGCCAGATGCGACGCCGGTGACGCCGTTGCCGTTCGAGGCGCTCTCCCCGTGGACACCGCTGCCCGTGGACCCTCCCGACGAGGTGCCCCTCACGCCGTCTCCGCCGCCAACGTTGTTCCCCGACACCCCGGCGTTCGTCGCGCTGTCGGCATCGCCCTCCACCCCCGGGCCCGCACCCTCGTTGTTCCCCCAGACCGCCGGCTTCGTGGCGCTGTCCGTCGTGCCGGTCACGCCGTAGCCACCTGCTGTGTTCTCTCCGGTGACGCCACTTGAGGCCGCATCCTCAGCGGTGCCCCTCACACCGTCCCCCAACCCGGTGTTCTCCCCGAGCACCCCGCTCGACGTGGCCGACGAGGTGGTGCCGCGGACGCCCGGCCCGTTCCCCGTGTGCTCGCCGAGGACGCCGGTTCCCGAGGTAGCCGACGTCGACCCCTGGACGCCGTCTCCGAAGGCCGATGTCCCCTTCACTCCGACACCACCGGTGGCCACGCTGCCGTCCTGACCCCAGACGCCGATGCGGCCGGCAGCCTGGGCATACCCAACGAAGCCGTTCTGCGCCGAGCTGCTGATCTGGGTCGTGCCGTTCGCGATGTTGTCCTGCCCGAGCTTGACCGGATCGCCGTCGTCCGCCCGGGCAGAAGAGGTTCGTCCGAGCCCTCTCGCGATGAGCACGGCGAGTCCCGCCGTCGCCGCCCCTAGGAAGCGCCGGCGAGAAGGCTTCTCGCCGGGTGGCCGCTGAATCGTCGCGTCGCTCTTCATCAGAAGCGCCCCTTTCGTGCCCAAAGCCTGGGATCCCAACGTCGCTATCGGCGCCCGTAGAACCGGCCTTGAGGAACCGGACCGGCGGGGCTCCTAGGCCCGACAACGCTGCGTCGGACCTCTCGACTTGACAGGGGCGGGGGGATCCGGTATTGTTCGTTTTGGAAGCCGCTGGAACCTTCGGGTTTTGGCGGTTTCCATTTGTGCGGTCCTCCGCGGCACCTTCCTGGCGTCCGGTGTTCAACTTCCCGCCGCCAGAACGCCATCTCCCCTTAGACTTCGAACGCAAGACTGTTCGAATCCGTCCGAAGGGTCGTCGAGATCGACGGCTCAGGGAGGATCGATGCGCGTAGCGGTGATCAGCCTCCACGCTTCCCCCCTCTTGCAGCCCGGCGAGGGCGATTCAGGAGGGATGGGGGTATTCATCCGTTCGGTTTGGCGGTGCCTCGCCTCTCACGGAGTCGCCGCGGACGTGTTCACGAGATGGAACCAACCTGGCTCTCCCACGATCGTCAGCCTCGCGCCGGGGGTGCGGCTCATCCCCCTTCCCGCAGGGCCGAAACGGCCGATCGAGAAGGAGGACCTGCCGGCCCTAGTCCCCGAGTTTACGGAGCGGTTGCTCGACAGCACGCGATCTGATGGCAGGCGCGCCTCGGCTCCCTACTCCCTGGTCCATGGTCACTACTGGCTCTCGGGATTGGCCGGGGCGCGGGCTGCGACCGAGTGGGATGTACCGCTGGTGGCGTCGTTCCATACGTTGGCCCGCGTCAAGAACGCTGCCCTCGCTCCCGAGGATCGCGCGGAGCCAGTCATCCGGGTGCGCGGGGAGGACGACGTACTGGAAGCAGCCGATCGCGTAGTGGTTCCATCCGTCGAGGAGCGGGCGAACCTGGTCGGACTCTACCGGGCCGATCCAGACCGGGTCGTGATCGTGCCGCCGGGCATCGACTCGAGGATCTTCCGGAAGCGACCCGGACCTCGCCTGCGACGGGCCCATGGCCGGATCTTCCTCTTCGTCGGACGTCTGCAGCGCTCGAAAGGGGTCGACGTCGCCGTCCGCGCCTTCGAAGAAGCCACCCGTCGGGCACCGGACGCCCTGGCCGACGCCCGCCTATTCGTGGTGGGCGGGGACTCGGCGAACGCCTCATCGGCGCGTGCCTGGCTCACCGCGAACAGTTCCATAGGCTCCCGCGTCGTATTGCTCCCGGCTCAACCCCACGAGCGGTTGGTCCGCCTGTACCAGCGCGCCACTGCGGTGCTGATGCCTTCTCGGTCGGAGTCGTTCGGGCTCGTGGCCCTCGAAGCCCAGGCGTGTGGCACCCCCGTCATCGCCGCAGCGGTCGGTGGCCTGAGATCGGTGGTCCGGGACGGCAGGACGGGTTTCCTGATCGAGGGCCACGATCCGTCGGCCTATGCGGACCGCATTCTCTGGCTCGCGTCCAACGCGGACGCTTCTCGGCGACTCTCCCTGGCCGCGGCCGCGCATGCGAGGGGGTTCTCGTGGCAAACGACTGCCATGCGCCTCCTGGCCGTGTACCGCGATGTGATCGCAGAAGTCCGAGCTCGGCCGGCCGGCGCAGTTCGTCAATGAGGGTTATCGATTCGTCGTCGCTGGTTCCTCGGCTGCTACCGTTTTCCCGATAGGAGCGCCGGTAGCTCAGCCAGGATAGAGCGGCTGCCTTCTAAGCAGCGGGTCGCAGGTTCGAATCCTGCCCGGCGCACAACCGCAGGTCACGGCCCCTGTCGGAGGCGTGTGACCCTTCGGACATGGAGCATGGCCGCCAGCGCCCGTAAGGCCTTCTTCTCCGGGCTGGCGTTCAAATCGGCGGTGGCTAGCCGGAAGCGGGCTGGGCGATGAGCCGGAAACTGCTCCCGCCCTCCGATTTCGTCGATGGCACTGACGGGATCTACAGGTCCCCCAGGGACCTCGGCCTCGCCTGGTCGGCCCATCGCGGCGGATACTTCGACCCTCGTGTTGGTCGGGATCACGACCACTTCGTTCATGATCGTGAAGATCGTGTCGTTCACGACCATGTCGTCGAGGGCTTTCACCCGGAGGCCCTCGACTGGGCGGCCCTGACGGAGAACGGACTCCCGCAGATCGAGGATCTCCGGGAACCGTACCTGCCAGCAGGTGCCCGTATCTGGGCATGGGGGGCCGGCTGAGTCCGGAAAGTCCCTGTGGAGCCTGTGCGAGGCCGCGGCCCTGACCCGCGAGGGACAGACGGTCGTGTACGTGAGCCAAGAGAATCCCCTCCCCGAAGAGGCCCGCCGGCTGGACCGAGTCCGCCCGGAATGGTCGCGGTTCCGGTTCTTCCACGACCAGGGATTCGACCTGCTGCTGCCTGACCACGTCGCAGCCCTTATGGAAGCCGCGGGCGGGTGCAGAGCTCGTCGTGCTCGACACGCTGAGCGCGTGTTGGAGTGGCGATGAGGGCGACAACGACGCCATCGCAGCCTTCGATCGGCACGCACTGGCCCCCCTCGTTCGTGCGACCGGGGCCAGCGTCCTGGTCCTCGACCACACGGGCCATCCTCAACCGTTCGTCGGGTACCATGCATGGGCGCTGACAAGCTCAAACTACGTCGAAGAACACCGCGAGTTGCTCCCCCATCCAGTCGCGAGCGGGCAGGTTCGGATGACACGAGCCGGCTAGCTGCTTCTTCTTCAAGGGTCCGAGGTCCGGTCCCCGCAGGGCGTATCCCTCCGCGACCACTTCGTCCACCATCTGAAGAATGTCCAGGTTGCCGTCTGGCCCCAAGGTAGGACACAAGTCCACAGGGTGATATCCATTGATCGCGCTTAGGTAGATCACCGCACTCGGGACGCGAGTCAGGACGTTGGCGATGGCCGCTCGAATCTCCACGGTCGTCACCGGCCTCTCCTCGCTCTCGCAGACCTGAACCCACACGACGATGGGAATCCCATAGGTTACGACGTTCTCCTCAAACAAGTCCCACCCGTGGAAGTCGTTGTCGGCCCACTTCTCGATCGACTTTCCTCCGGTTGGATACCTCGGCCACAGCAGGTTGGCATCCGAGACTCGGTGATAGCCGTCAACGGTCATCCAGGTGTTCGAGCATCCGAACCAGCCATATCTATACGGCTCAATCTCAGTCGCCGTTGCTGGACCAGTCAGTGTCACCAGTACCAGGCTCACCAGCAAACAGATCACTCTGATCTTCTTGATTGTCCCTCCTGTCCTAGTCAAATCTCGCGAAACGGTCGTGGGGCTCGCCTCCTGTGAAGGTGAAGTCCCCGCCGATGCACAAGGCTCCACCGCAACCCGTGATGGCACGGACATTCGCATCTCCCCCTCCTTCCATGCGACATACCGCCGCTACTGCCGGTGCTTCCCAGGCTATGTCTGCTTGAGACCTTCCTCCGTGGAGCAAATGGTGGACAAGTCGACCATCTGGCCTACGCCGATTGGCTTACGCTTATGCCACTCACCTGGAAGCGGTTCAGTGTGAGGGGTCGTGTTCTCGGCCCGTGCTGGATTCTGGAGCCGAAGCTTCCCCCTTAGTTGCCGGCGGACGGGCAGCCCCGCCGTCGCCGGCTCGGAGACTAACTGGCCCGTTGACCGGGTCGGACCTGCACCTCGCCGCAGCCGAAGGCCTCATCTCCTGGATCGATCACGCACACGTCATCGCCCGGTCCTCCCCACGCCTCGTCGTTGCCCCCGATGCCGTCTGTAGTCCGAAGCACGTCATCGCCGGTGCCACCCCACAGGATGTCCGAGCCCCGGTCTCCGACGAGCGTGTCGTGTCCCGCCCCTCCGAGGATCTGGTCGTCACCCATGCGTGCGGACACGGTGTCATTGCCGGACCTGGCGCAGATGACGTCTTCTCCACCCGTGCCCTCGATGGCGTCGGGGCCGGAGGTCCCGGTGATCGTGCAGCGCGGACCGGGCTCCTGGGCGCTCGATATCTTGGCCACGAAGGCATCGGAGGCGCCGTTGTAGGTGAGATCGGGCCCGACCCTGGCCGGGAAGCTGTCTTCGCGGGAGGAGGTGGAGCCGGTGACGTAGGCGTTCCCGGCCCCGTCCAGGGCCAGGTCTGAGCCGAACTCGAAATCGGCCCCCCCGATGTAACCGGCGTAGGCTAGCGTCTCCCCCGAGGCGTCGACCTTGGCAACGAAGCCATCCTAGCCCTTCGGTGCAACGGGTTTGACCTGGACCTCGTCGCAGCCGAAGGTCTGATCACCGGGGTCGATAACACAGACGTCATCGCCCCGTCCTCCCCATGCCTCGTCGTTTCCCTCGATGCCGTCGGCCGTCCTGAGCACGTCATGCCACCCCGCAGGATGTCCGAGCCCAGGTCTCCGACGAGCGTGTCGTGGCCCGCCCCTCCAAGGATCTGGTCGTCACCCGGAGACGGTGTCACTGCCGCCCCTGGCGCAGATGACGTCGTCTCCACCGGCGCCCTCGATGGCGTCGGGGCCGGCGGTCCCGGTGATGGTGCAGACAGGTCCGGGCTCCTCGCCGCTCGAGATCTTGGCCACGAAGGCGTCTCGCGACCCGTTGTAAGTGATTCGCAGGCCGAACGAATGGGCCGGCCCATTAGGCCGGCCCATTCACTCGATCCGGGTCGCAAGTGGCGGACGGCTAGATCCTCGCCACCCTCGAGCTGTACATCTCCTCGGCGAGGTTCCCGGGCCGGGAGTCCGTCCAGACCGCCTGGAAGAGCCCGCGGCCGGCCGCGTCGAGGCCCTGGTAGTCACCGTAGTCGTTCGGGTCGCCAGAGCCGGACTCGTCTGATTGCGCCGTCGTGATCTTCACGTTCGGGCTCCACGAGACGCCGTCCTGGGAGAAGGCGATGTACTGATCCGTCTTCTCGTCGTTCGGGTCGTTCCTGGTGTCGTAGAACGACAGCCCCACAACGCCCTTGGGGGAAACGCTGATGGAGGGGTGGAACTGGTAGGCGTCCACCGTGTCGTCGTTGACCTTGACCTCGGGAGACCACGTCTCGCCGCCGTCATCAGAGAAGACGACGAATACATCCGTGTCCGCCGTCGTGACCGACTTGTCGGTGTAGGTCACGTACAGCCGGCCGGCGTGAGGTGTACCGGCTGGCGCAACGTCGCTGAACACCATCGGCACGATCCCACGGTCGGGCTGCGGGGGGATGCTGATGAAGAACTGAGGCGTGTTCAGGCGGTACGTGTGCGCCACGTTGTCCGTGCTCCACGTCGCGCCACCGTCTTCGGACCGGTCGACCTTGACCTTCTTTCCGTCGAAGTCGAGCCACGCCGCGTACACGTCACCGTTCGGCGCCACCGATGCGTTCAGACCGATCGTTCTGCTGCTGTCGTTGATCGCCTGGCTCCTGAGGTAGTTCGAGAAACCCGTGCGGGAGTAGAGCACGTAGGCGGTGTTGTTCGCCGCCGCGTCGTCGTATCCCAGATACACGCTGTTGAAGAACGGGCTGGTGGGCGTGTCGTCGGTGACGATCATGTCGCGGTCGGGGAACCCGCCCGCGTTCGTCAGGTTGATCTTGGTCCAGCTCGTCTCGCCCGCCTTCCGGTAGGCGACCCGCTGGATCGTCCCCGACGAGCACTCGTACGCGAAGAACGCGTCACCGGAGAGGTTGAAGTCCAGCCACGGGTCGTAGCAGAAGGTGCCCCCCAAATCGAGCCCTGCCTCCGCCCATGTCCGGCCACCGTCGGTGGACTCGTAGATGTGAGTCGTGGTGGCGAGGTCGTTGCTCGCCGTCAAGATGTGGAGTTGATTCGTGGGATCGACGGCAACGGTCGTCTCGCTCTGCGCCCCGCCCGTGTTGGTCACGTTGACGTTGGGTCGCGTGGCGATGGGCGCGCCGGGGACACGCGAAACGGCGCCGCCGGCCCGCGAGGGCACCGTCGTCAGCCCATTCGGGTCGGATGGACGGGCGCCCGCGGTTCCCAGCGACGTCGCTCCGACAGTTGCGATAACGAGCGCCGAAAGGCCGACGGCTCGGATCATGGAACGCTTTCTCATATACGTCCTCCTCGATGAGGCGTAGAAAGGGGGGAAGAGCAGCACTTGAGAGCATGAAACAGCTTTCAGACCATCGACACCTCCGGACGCCCAGCCCCGGCCACTACGATGTACCGGGGAACCTCCCACGAGACAGCGGGCAAACCGAGTATGGGGGGCCCCCCGGAGTTCGTCAATGCGGCCATGCGGTCGTGGGTCGGACTCAAGTCAGCCCCCGGAGTTCCCGACGATCATGGAGCGGACCGCGACAGAGAGGAGAGTGACATGTTGCTTAGGACGTCCTGGCATCGCTCGGAGGTTCTGGGGACGGCGCTCGCCGGTCTCATGGCACTCGGCATTAGCGGAGCGAACGCGTCGCCGGTAGAGGTGATCGAGGTCTACCCGGGACCGAATGCCCTCGCCCAGGCCCTGGCGGCGGCCGACCCGGGCGACATCCTGAACATCCATGCGGGCGTCTACCACGAGGCCGTCACCGTCTCCGACGATGCTCTGACGCTGCGGGCCGCCGGGGACGGGCCGGTGACCGTGGACGGCGACTGCCAAACCCGGTACGTCATCGCCGTGAGGGCGGACGGCGTCGAGATCGTCGGGCTCCGTGTCACCGGTGCCGCGGAAGGCTTCGGTCCGTTTCCGGCCGAGATCGACTTCAGCAACCTTACGGGGGGCCGAGTCCACGATTCGGTGCTCCGGGACACGTGCGACGCGGAGTACGGGGTGAACGTCTTCTCCGTCGGAGGGGCGATGACCGTGAGCGCGAGCACCGCCTCCGGATTCAGCGACGCCGGCATCTACATCGGCGGGATCACATCGCCAGGCGCGACGGTGGTGGTCCGAGGGAACCATGCGTTCGCGAACTACTGGGGGATAATAGTCGAGGACTCGGCCGGGGGCTCCATCTCGGTCCTTGGGAACAACGTCCACGACAACAGCCCCGCCGGCATCTACGTCCCCCGAAGCGACGGCGTCTCGATTTGGAACAACTCGGTCATGAACAACGACCAGGCAGGCATCCACCTCACCGCCGAGTCGGACGACAACCTGATCGCGCGCAACACCGTCGAGGGTCACTTCTTCGACCTGCGCGACGATGGGGGATCGAGCAACTGCTGGCGGAACAACGTCTACACCACCAGCTCCGGAGACATCAGCTGCTGAACGCACGGCTGGAGGAGGACCGCTGTTAAACTCGAATCCAGGCGTGGTGGCCGTAGCTCAATAGGTTAGAGCACCAGGTTGTGGTCCTGGGGGTTGGGGGTTCGAGTCCCCTCGGTCACCCTGATAGGAAAGACCCTTCCCGTATACTGTGGCCGGGCCCTTAGCTCAGTTTGGTCAGAGCGATGGACTCTTAATCCATGCGTCACAGGTTCGAATCCTGTAGGGCCCACGAAGGAGACGCGCGCGGGTCCCTCTGTGTGCCCGGACGAGACCCTTAGCCTTGGAGCGTCCAGGTATCGCCAAGGAATTCAGTCGAAGACGTACCGCCGAACATGACCATCTCGCCCCTCGTCCGGTCGTAGCTCATCACGAGTCCGGCACGTGGCGGCGGAGAGGTGGCGGTCCGGAGTCGCGTCCAGGAAGCACCGTTCCACATCCAGGTATCGTTCAGGAACGCCTGACTGCCCGGGTTACCTCCGAAGACCACGACCCGCCCAAGGCCGGAGTCGTAGTCCATCCCGAAGTTGGCGCGATCCCCAGGGTGATCAGGGGGGAACCGCTCGGACCAGGTCGCCCCGTCCCACACCCAGGTGTCACTGAAGTAGTTCGGAAAGTTCTGTCCACCGAAGAGCACGACCTCTGCCCGCGGGGCGTCGAAGGCCATCCCCGCACTCTGGCGGGCGGGTGGGCGTGTAGGAGTGGACCGCTCGACCCAGGTGACTCCGTTCCAGGTCCAGGTATCGGCGAATTCAGGCCCGAACACCGCCGTACCGCCGAACAGAACGATCTCATCGCGAACGTTGTCGTAGGCCATCGCCGGAAAGGCCCGGGCCGGCGGCGACGTGGGCGGGAAGAGCTCCGTCCAGGTTGCGCCGTCCCACGCCCAGGTGTCGCCCAGAACCGTATCCTGAGGACTCACCCCACCGAACAGCAGGACGTGGCCTCGGCCCGCGTCGAAGGCCATGCCCGCCCCCAGCCTCTCCGATGGCCGTGTGCCCGGACCCGCGCGATGCCAGGACCTGCCGTTCCACGTCCACGTATCGTTCCGGTGGCCTTCGAAACCCCCGCTGTTGCCGCCGAACACGACCACCCGCCGGTTGAGGCCGTCGTAGGCGCTCGAGGCGTAGGCCCGGGCGTCAG
>JACDEY010000017.1 GCA_013816105.1 Actinomycetota bacterium | reverse complement strand
CCGCCGGCCTGCTGAGCGACGCGATCCTCGCATGGCGAGACGGGGTCGTGACCTTCGCCGGCCCCGCCGGCCGCTTCGATCCGGTCCGAGAGGGGTTCCCTGAGCCCATCCGCGTGGAGGGCGCCGTCGTGCCGGGGTTCGTCGACTGCCACACACACCTGCCATTTCGCGGATGGCGCTCGGAGGAGTTCGAAGCCAGGCTGGCCGGCCGGACCTACCGCGATCTCCACGGAGGCGGGGGCATCTTCCGCAGCGCTCGTCTCCTGTCCGAGGCGTCTGACGATGAGGTGATCGCGTTCTGCCTGCCCCTGGCGGCGGAGATGCTCGCGTACGGCACGACGGCGGTCGAGCTGAAGACCGGCTACGGGCTGTCGATCGATCGGGAGCTTCGTCAGGCGAGGCTCGCCCGGCGTCTCGCCTCGGAGATCCCACAGACGGCGACGGTGACGCTTCTCGCCTGCCACGCCGTCCCGAGCGATCGCGCGCGGGAGGATTGGGTGGAGGAGGTCTGCGAACGGCTGATCCCCGAAGCAGCGGGTGAGGAACTCGCGGACGCCGTGGACGTCTACGTGGAGGACATCGCCTTCAGCGTCGAGGACCTCGAGTCGGTGGCCGAGGCCGCGGCCCGCCACGGGCTGGCCCTCCGGTGCCACGCCGACCAGCTCGGGCCCTCCGGCGCCGCGGAGGCGGCCGTTCGGCTCGGCGCGAGAGGCGCGGACCATCTGAACCACCTGAGCCGATCGGGGGTCGAGGCGCTCGGCCGGAGGGGAACCGTCGCCGTGCTGCTCCCGGTGTCGACCATGTTCCTTCACGCCAAGCCGCCGCCCGTCGAGGACCTGATCGCCGCCGGGGCGGCGCTCGCGGTCGCGACCGACTTCAATCCGGGCACCTCGCCGTGCCTTTCCGTGCCGGAGGCGCTCTCGGTGGGGGCGTCGCTGTACGGGCTGTCTCCTCTCGCGGGCATGGTCGCCGGAACGCACAACGCCGCATGGGTGCTCGGCCTGCAGGGCCGGCACGGCTCGCTGCAGCCCGGCGCGCGGGCCGACTTCGTCGTCCTGGACGCCCTCGACCCCGCCATGGTCGCCTACCGCCCCGGCCACAACCCCGTTCGGGAGACCTGGATCGGCGGCGAGCGCGCCCACTCCTGACCCAGACAATCCGCGGCTCGGTCTTTAGTCGAGGGGTCCCACGACCTCCTGCACGGCCTCCACCAGCGCCCCCGAGGCGACCAGCTGCACGGCCGCCTCCAGGTCCGGCGCGAGGGCTCGATCCTCTTCGAGGAACGGGATGACCCGACGGACCGCGGCGAGGGCCGCCGCGGTCCCGGGAGCCGGTGAGAGTGGCGCGCGGAGGTCGATGCCCTGAGCGGCCACCAACGCCTCGATGCCGACGACCTTTTCCGCGTTCGCGATGCAATCTCGCGCGTGGCGGGCGGCGGTCATTCCCATGCTGACGTGGTCCTCCTGCCCGGCCGAGGAGGGGATGGAGTCGGTGCCGGCCGGGTGCGCCAGGGTCTTCGACTCCGAAACGAGCGCCGCCGCCGTGTACTGCAGGATCATGAGCCCCGAGTTCATCCCGGAACGTTCCACGAGGAACGCCGGAAGCCCGTTGTTCGTGGCGGGGTCCAGCGAGCGGTAGACACGGCGCTCGGAGATCGAGGCGAGACTGACGGTGGCAGCGGCCAGGGCGTCGAGGGCGTTCGCGATGGGCTGGCCGTGGAAGTTGCCGCCCGACAGGACCTCTCCGGTCTCGGGCAGGACGACCGGGTTGTCCGAGACGGCGCCGAGCTCGATCTCCATCACGCCGACGGCGAACGCAAGCACGTCCCTGAACGCGCCGTGCACCTGGGGCGCGCATCGGAGCGAGTAGCCGTCCTGAACCAGATGTGGGCTGTCGCGGTGAGAGGCGACGATGGCGCTGGCGGCTAGCAGCCTTCGGAGGTTCGATGCCGAAGCCGCCTGTCCCGGGTGGGGCCGCAGCCGGTGGAGGCGCTCGTCGAACGGACCGTCGGAGGCCAGTACGGCTTCCATGGTCATGGCAGCCGAGACGTCGACGGCACGGCACAACGCCCTGCCCCTCGCCGCTGCGAGGAGCCCGACGGCCAGCATGCCCTGCGTGCCGTTTACGAGGGAGAGGCCTTCCTTGGGCTCGAGCTCGATCGGGGCCAACCCGGCCCGTTCCAAGGCGGCCCAGCCCGGCATGCGCTCACCGCGGAACGACACCTCCCCCTCGCCGACGAGCGGCAGGGCGAGATGGGCCAGGGGCGCCAGGTCCCCCGAGGCCCCCAGGGAGCCCTGCTCGGGGACCAGCGGGAGGATGTCCTGGTTCAGGAACTCCACCACCCGCTCGACTATCAGCGGCCGCACGCCCGAATGGCCGAGGGCGAGGACCTGCGCCCGCAGCAGCAGCATCGCCCGCGCCTCCCATTCCCCGAGAAACGGGCCGGTCCCCACGGCATGGGAGCGCAGGAGCCCGAGCTGGAGCCGGCGAACCTCCTCGGGCGCCAGACGGACGTTGGCCAGGCTGCCGAGGCCGGTGGTCACGCCGTAGACCGTCTCACCGGCCTCGACCTTGTCGTCGATCACCCGGCGGGAGGCCCTCATCCTCTCACGAGCGTCCGCGGAGAGGAGGACGGGCTCGCCGCAGGCGACCGCGACGACGTCCTCGAGCGTCAGGCGCTCCCCCACCACCACCGGCACGTCGCGAAGGCTAGTGGCGGGCCTGCGGCGCGGCAAGCGACGCTCGTGCTCTGCTATACAGGGGCGAGGATGACCCTCGTAACGGCCGCCATGGTCTTCGCGGAGGATCGCTGGCGGACCCGTCACGGATTCGTGCTACAGGGGAGCCGCATCCTCGGCACCGGCGAGCCGGCCGACCTCGCCGATTCGTTTCCCGGCCACGAGCGGGAGGACTGGGGCGACGTCGCCGTCGTCCCCGGCACCGTGAACGGCCACGCGCATTCGTTCCAGGCCCTCCTGCGCGGGTTTGGCGACGACCTCTCCTTCATGAGCTGGCGCGATCAGGTGCTGTATCCCCTGTCGGAGACCCTCGACCGCGACGCGATCCGGATCGGAGCGCTGTTCGACTTCGCCGAGATGGCGAAGGCGGGAATCACGACGGCGGTCGACTTCTTCTATCTGCACGACCGCGGGAACGACAACGACCTCGCCGTGGTGGAGGCCGCGAAAGAGGTGGGCATCCGGATCGTGCTCGCGCGCTCGATGTACGACTGGACGGGAGCACCCCGCCGATACCAGGAAACACCCCGAGAGGCCGAGCGAAACTTTCGGGAGCTCCACGCGGCGCTTCGCGGCGATCCGCGGGCCTTCGTCCAGCCGGCCCCCCACTCCATCCATGCCTCGAGCCCGGACATGATCCGCGAGGGTGCCGCGCTCGCCGAAGAGCTCGATCTCCCCTTCCACATCCATGTCGCGGAGGGCCGCTACGAGCGCGAGCGATCAATCGAGCTGAACGGCCTCTCCCCCGTCGCGCTCCTCGACTCCTACGGCGCCCTTTCGCGGCGGAGCATCATGGTCCACTGCGTGTGGGTCGACGAGGCCGACCTCGCACTCATGCGCGAGCGGGACGTGAAGGTGGTTCACAACCCGTCGGCGAACGCCTTCCTCGGCGACGGCATCGCCCCTGTTCGCGCCATGTTGGAGCGGGGCATCCCCGTCTGCCTGGGCACGGATGGCGGGTGCACCAACAGCCGGCAGTCCATCTTCGAGGAGATGCGCATGGCCGCGCTGATGGCGAAGGCCCGGCTCGCGGACGCCACCGCCCTCGGCGCCGAGGAGGCGTTTCTGATGGGCACAGCCCGGGGTGGCGAGATCCTCGGACTACCGGTGGGGAGGATCGCGCCCGACCATGCGGCCGACCTGGTGGTCCTCGATCTGGACGCCCTCTCCTTGCAACCGAGGCAGACGGCTCCGCACCAGATCGTCTACGCCATGCAGCCCGATGCCATTCGACGGGTGATCGTCGGAGGAGAGCCGGTCGTGGAGGACGGCCGCCTCACTCGGGTCGACGAGCGCGAGATCTCCGGGAAGGTACGGGAGGTGACGGCGTCCTGGCGGCGGGAGCCGGTCGCGGCACCGACGCTCTAGCGCCGTGTCCAACTTCCGGCTTGATCCGGCAGCGCGTTGCCAATACATTTACGACCCTGCCCGCCGGTTCGTGTAGACGAGGAGCACGCTTGACGAGTCAACCGGACACGACCCGGGTTCTCATCGCCGACGAGCAGTCGCTGTTCCGCGAAGCCGTGAGGGTGGTCCTCGAGACCCAGCCCGACATCTCCGTGGTTGCGGAGGCGGCCGATGGGCGCCGGGCAATCGCGGAGGCGGCGCGGACGCGGCCGGACGTGGCGCTGGTCGACGTCGGCTTGCCGGATTGCGACGCGATGGAGGCCACCTCGGCCATCGCCGACCGGGTCCCGGGATGCCGGGTCGTGATCCTCGCTCCTCAGGAGAGCCAGAAGGCCCTGGCCGATGCCCTGGAGGCGGGCGCGAGCGGCTATCTCACGAAGGACTGCCCCCTCGCGCATCTCATTCATGCCGTCCGGGCGGTGCACAAGGGGGAGACCCTCATCCCCCCGCGCATGCTGGGGCCGCTGTTGGCTCAGCTCATCCGCCGGCAGCGGGAGCAGGGCCACGCCCTCCAGCGGATGTCACGCCTGACGCGTCGCGAGCGAGAGGTACTCGCGCTCCTCGCGGACGGCGCTGACAACGTGGGAATCGCGAGGACCCTGTTCATCAGCCCCCAGACCGCTAGAACCCACATCCAGAACGTGCTCACCAAGCTCGGGGTTCACTCGCGACTCGAGGCCGCCTCCTTCGTTCTCCAGAACGGGATCCTTGCGAACCTCGTGGGTGCGGAAGGATGACTGTGACTTTGCTCGGGGGGCGACCCATCCGGAATCCGCAGGTCTGGCTTCGCCAGGCGGGGCGCGAGAACGTGCTTTACAATCCCTCGACGGAGTCAGTCCATCTGCTGAACAACACTGCGCTGGCCATCTGGGAGCTCTGTGATGGGGAGACCAACCCACAGGAAATGATCAACGCCATCTGCCAGGTTTCAAGCCTTCCGAGAGAGGTCGTGGCCGAGGACGTCAGTCGGATCCTCACCGAGTTCGGCGAGGCGGGGCTCGTTACGTGGCGCGAGGATGGAGCATGACGAGGGCGCGTCCAAAGCTCCGCGAAGACGTGACCGTCTCCGTCCTCGACGAAGAGGCGGTCGTCTACGACCCGGTCAGTCATGATCTCCACCACTTCAACCCGACTGCCTCTCTCGTCCTTCGATTGTGCGACGGCACGGCCACCGTGGGCGAGCTGGCGACCGACATCGCCGAGGTGTTCCAGGCGCCCCTGAGCGAGGTGCAGGAGCAGGTCCGCGCGCTCATCGAGGATCTGCGAGCGGTCGATCTCCTCGAAGGAGGGCTTGCCCTTGTAGAACAGCCGAACGGGCGACCAACCGTCGGCCCCGGCGTCCACAGCGTGGCGAGCCAGCAGGAGGACCATGCCCACCATGCCCACGGCCACGGCCACGGCGACGGCGACGGCGACGGCGACGGCGGTGGACACGTTCATGCGGACGGTACGGAACACGACCTCCGGGAGGGCATCCGGGAGCAGCAGACCGGCAGCCCCTGAATGGACAAGCTCGACCACCTCGGGTGGGTGGTCACGAACTCCTACGAGATCGGGGGCGAGCGGGTCGGCATCCGCTCGACCTCGGAGGCCTTCGCCGGGTGGCTGGACGAGGTCCTCGCCGAGTACCGCACCACCGAAACGGCCCCGATCTTCTATTCGGTGGTGGTCGGCGACGACGCCACCGGCCCGGGACGTCACTTCAACATCCTTTACCGGTACAGCATCAAGCTGATCCGGACGTTCGATCTATCGATGCTGGTGCGGACACTGCTCTCGGAGCTCGAGTATCCCCTCTATCCCACTCGCGACGACGCCATCTATTCGGAGTGCGCGGTGGTGTCTCGTAACGGCGCCTCCGCACTGGTGCCGTCCATCCTGCTCCCGTTCTTCACGGAGTTGGGGCGGGAGGTCGATAGAGCGGGATTGATCCTCCCGCCCGAGACCGCGGTGACGATCGACACGGTATCGGGCATGGTCCTCCCTGTCGATCCGGTCATCCGGGTCCCCGACGGCATGCTCGATCGTCTCTCGACCATCAGCTCGTCCGACGGGAGGAGGGCCCACCGACAGCAAGCAGTCTCGAATGGCAAGGATGGGTCCGGTCGGACCCCTCTCGCCGTCGACTTCTTGTGTTCTATCGGCGACGCGGAGGAGCCCTTCGAGCCTGCCTCTCCCGCCACGGGCCTGTACCGCCTGTCCAGCCACACGCTCAACTTCCCGGCGCTGGGCGGGGACGCCCTTCGCGGCGCCGCTCGCCTTGTCGAGCATGCGGAGTGCCGAACGCTCCAGGCCGCAGGTCCGCTCGACATGCTGCGTGCTCTTGTCGCCGTCCTGGATCGATCTCCGGCGTAGGAAAACTACGTCGACCCGAGGCGCTTGCCGTAGGGAAATTACGCTCGGCGAAACTGCAAGTTACCTCGTGCTGAGGTTGCGGCAGGAGCCCAGGAGGGTCAGGGTTTGGAATGCTGACCTGAGGAAGGGAGGTGAATCTTGGAATCAGAGACGCAAGAGAGAGAACTTTCCCGCCGCGATCTTCTCAAGAGGATCGGCGCCGGCGCGGCCGTGGCCTGGTCTGCCCCAATCCTGACCAGCCTCGGAGCGAAGGCGCTCGCCGGGGGTGAACCGGCCTACCGCAAGCGGTGCGGGGCGCCGTGCGACACCATCACGCTATGCGCATTCACCCGTCAAGGCGACGTCGACGGCCTGTGCGGGTGTAGCGCGGACACAGAGGGCGACTGCGTGTGCTGGGCGAACTGTTTCTGCTCAGACGCAAGCGCTTGTGCCAGCAGTTCAGACTGTCCCGCGGGCTACAACTGCATCCCGAACACGGGTTGTGGGGCGGGCGGAATCTGCCTGCCGGCATGCGGGAAGTCGTGTATCGGCGACTCGAGGTCGGGCCGCAGGGCCCTCAACCTCAGCTAACCGAAGACGACGGATCCATCGAACAGGGGGCCTCCCGAGGAGGCCCCCTGTTCGCGTTCTCAGTCCAGCCAGGGGAGCCGGACGCCGCGCTCCCGGGCCGTCTCGATGGCCTGTTCGTAGCCGGCGTCGGCGTGTCGGATGACCCCCATCCCGGGGTCGGTCGTGAGCACCCTCTCCAGCCGGGCGGCCGCGTCCTCCGTGCCGTCCGCGACGACCACCATGCCGGCGTGGATCGAGTAGCCGATCCCCACCCCCCCGCCGTGATGCACGCTGACCCAGTGGGCGCCGGCGGCCGTGTTGACCAGAGCATTCAGGATGGGCCAGTCGGCGATGGCATCCGAGCCGTCCCGCATCCCCTCGGTCTCCCGGTAGGGAGAGGCTACGCTCCCCGCGTCCAGATGATCGCGTCCGATCACAATGGGGGCGGAAACCTTCCCCGAGCGGACGAGCTCGTTGATCGCCAGGCCGGCTCGCGCGCGATCTCCGTAGCCGAGCCAGCAGATCCGGGCCGGGAGCCCCTGGAATGCCACCCGCTCCTGCGCCAGATGGAGCCATCGGGCCAGCCGTTCGTCTGCCGGAAACAGCGACGCGATGACGCGATCCGTCGCGAGGATGTCGGCAGGGTCTCCCGAGAGCGCCGCCCATCGGAACGGGCCCTTCCCTTGGCAGAACATCGGGCGGATGAAGGCCGGCACGAACCCCGGATAGTCGAAAGCCCGGTCGTAGCCGCCCGACCTGGCTCCCGCCCGAAGGTTGTTGCCGTAGTCGAATACGACGGATCCCCGGTCGAGGAAGCCCACCATGGCCTCGACGTGCCGGGCCATGGACGAGTGGGCCCGGGAGGTGTACTCCACGGGGGCCCGGATCCGCAGATCCGCGGCCTGCTCCGGGTCGAGGCCCGTTGGCACGTATCCGCCGAGGGGATCGTGCGCGCTCGTCTGGTCCGTCACCACGTCGACGGTTACTCCTCGGCGTAGGAGGTCGGGAACAACGTCCGCGGCGTTGCCGAGGAGGCCGATGGACGCCGACTCACCCGCACTCCTGGCTTCCTCCGCCCACGAGATCGCCGTCTCCAGATCGTCGGTCTCCCGGTCCAGGTACCCGGTCTTGATCCGGCGCTCGATCCGTAAGGGATCGATCTCCACGCAGAGCGCGACGCCCTCGTTCATCGTCACCGCCAGCGGCTGGGCTCCCCCCATGCCCCCGAGGCCGGCCGTGAGGACAAGGCGACCCTTGAGCGTCCCTCCGAACCGCTGGGTGGCCAGCTCGGCGAGCGTCTCGTAGGTGCCCTGCAGGATGCCCTGCGTGCCGATGTAGATCCACGACCCGGCGGTCATCTGACCGTACATGGTGAGGCCCGCCGCCTCGAGCTCCCGAAACGTCTCCCAGTCGGCCCACTTGGGCACCAGCATGGCGTTGGAGATGAGCACGCGAGGGGCGAGGCGGTGCGTCCGGAAGACGCCCACGGGCTTCCCCGACTGCACGAGGAGGGTCTCGTCGTCCTCCAGCCTCCGAAGCGCCGACACGATGTGATCGAAGGCATCCCAGGAACGCGCCGCCCTACCCGTTCCCCCGTACACGACGAGGTCCTGTGGCCGCTCCGCCACGTCGGGGTCGAGGTTGTTCATGAGCATCCGAAGGGCCGCCTCCTGCGGCCAGCCCTTGCATGAGAGGCCGGATCCGCGTGGCGCCCGAATCTCCCGAGCCGCGTCCATGTCCATCAGCATGGGCGACGCCTGCCGGGGCTCGCAACTTGCTTCGCCTTTGCTTCCGGTTCGGGTTCGTCGGCCGATAGTCCGATACCGAAACGAGGGTCAGCCGATATCGTGTCGCCCACGTGCGGGAGCGGCAGTCCCCGACCGGGACGATCGCCTTCACCGAAGGGGGAACGGACATGCACAGATTGATCGGCCTGATGATCGCCCTAGTCGCCGTTCCGGCGGGGATGGCCGGCGCCTCGCCTCCGGCGGTCGGAGCCGAGCCGGTCGCGACCGGCCTAGCCTTTCCCGCGGCCTTCACCTTCGCGGCGGACGGCCGCATCTTCTATGGCGAGCGGTTCACCGGCGAGATCCGCGAGTACGACCCGTCCTCGGGGTCCGACCAGCTCTTCTACACGGTGAGGAAGCTCGAGACGAGCGGCGAACGGGGGCTCCTCGGGATCGCCCTACACCCGAACTACCCCTTCACGCCCTTCGTCTACGCCTATGCGACCCGGAACGTCCGCGGCGTCATCCGGAACCAGATCCTGCGGATCACCGACACTCGCGATGCCGTCGCCCCGGGCTGCTGCGCGAGGGCCATCTTCTCGAGCGATACGGCCTCGGGCTCCTACCACGACGGCGGCCGCATCCTCTTCGGGCCCGACGGCATGCTCTACGCCGTCGTTGGCGAGGCCCACGACCCCGGCAACGCCCAGGACCTCGGCAATTCGGCCGGAAAGGTACACCGGATGACCGACGCGGGCGCGCCCGCACCCGGCAATCCCTTCCCGGGCAGCACGATCTTCGCGTACGGAATCCGAAATTCCTACGGGTTCACGTTCGATCCGCTGAACGGTCGCCTGTGGGAGACTGAGAACGGTCCGGCGTGCAACGACGAGGTGAACCTGGTTCGTTCCGGCCGCAACTACGCCTGGGGTCCGAGCCAGACGTGCTCCACTCCGCCACCGGCGCCCCAGAACACCAACCAGGACGGGCCGAACCCTCAGATGCCGGAGACGTGGTTCACGCCCACCATCGCGCCGACCGGAGACGTGTTCTGCGTGGGCTGCGGGCTCTCGGGCAGCGAGGGGACGCTGTTCTTCGGCGCCTGGAACAGCGGCCAGATCCGCCGTGCCGTACTGAGCGGAGACCGGAAGGACATCGCCTCAGTCAGCGTCGTATACGACCACGGCGACGGCATCCTCTCCATGGAACGCGGCCCCGATCAGGCTCTCTACTTTAGCGAGCCCGACGGCATCTACCGCCTCGTCAACACCTAGCTC